>JBKGYB010000057.1:0-9659 GCA_046546295.1 Opitutales bacterium
GCGTTTTTTTTCGACTTTAAATCGGCTTCCTCCACCCACGGATAATCACCGTGCTGCGACTTAAACCGCTCCAGACCTTGCTGCAGCGTAGCCAACTCCCCTTTGGCCTCGGCCCGTGCCTGAGCGTTTCTTACGCCTGTGCTGATGCCGAAGGTAAGACCGGCAAGCAACATGATCACCGCAATGACCATCAACAGCTCAATGAGGGTAAACCCGCGGGTCCTGGCCTGATGCCGACAGGGAGAAGGGGGGTAAACTGTTGATGAATAAGCCATGCGGCCTGCTAGTGCAAGGCGGTAATAAGGGACGATCAGCGGGGATCAAGGGGGGATCGCCGGATCAACGTAGGTAATTAAAAAAGACAGTATCGACATTATGGCAACACCTGTCAAACATTTATCCTGCAAACTCAAGGGTTCCGCACGGGATTTTTATTTATATTTGCAAGTTGTTGTTTTTCAGAGACCCATCTCAAATCCATGGAGCCCCCAGGATCTCCCCGTATGGAACATTGACTGCCTGCTCGCAACTCGTTCAAATCCGCAGCTTTTACAATGACACCGGCACACACACACAACAACTACGACTTTTCCGCTATTGAACCGAAGTGGCAGGCATTCTGGGAGGAATCCGGGATCTTTGAGGCCCGCGACTTCGAGGACAAACCGACTTTTTATGTCCTCGACATGTTCCCCTACCCCTCCGGGGCGGGCCTTCATATCGGGCATCCCGAGGGCTATACCGCGAGCGACGCGTTAAAACGCTTCAAAAAAGCCCGGGGCTTCAACGTGCTGCATCCCATGGGCTGGGACGCTTTTGGACTGCCCACGGAGCAATACGCAATTCAGACCGGCGCCCATCCCCGGGAAACCACGCGGAAAAATATCGCCGTCTTTAAGGAACAACTGAAGCAATTGGGCTTTATTTACGACTGGAGGCGGGAAATCAACACCACCGACCCGGCCTATTTCAAATGGACCCAGTGGATATTCCTCCAACTCTTCCGCAAGGGGCTCGCCTACGTGGACGAAAAACCGGTGTGGTTCTGTCCCGATCTCGGGACGGTCCTCGCCAATGAGGAAGTCCTCAACACCCCCGAAGGCCAGCGCTCGGAGCGCGGCAACTTCCCGGTCGAACGCCGTCCGCTCCGGCAATGGGTGCTCCGGATCACCGAATACGCGGACCGCTTGATCGAGGGGCTGCCGGAGCTGGACTGGCCGGAATCCACGAAGCGGCTACAGGAGAACTGGATCGGGCGCAGCGAAGGGGCTGAAATTCATTTCGCGGTGCAGGGGCATGATGCGGAATTAAAGGTCTTTACCACACGCCCGGACACGCTGTACGGCGCCACCTATATGGTCCTTGCTCCGGAACACCCCCTTGTTTCGGAGATTACGACGCCGGACAACAAGGAGGCCGTGGACAACTATGTCGCCCGCGCAAAAACAAAGTCCGAGCTGGACCGGGCGGAACTGAGCAAGGAAAAAACCGGTCTTCCCACCGGCGCTTATGCCGTCAATCCGGTCAATGGCAAAGCCATCCCGATCTGGGTGGCGGATTATGTGCTGATGTCCTATGGCACCGGCGCCATTATGGCGGTCCCCGCGCATGACGAACGCGACTTCGATTTTGCGAAAACATTCGGCTTGGAAATCGTGCGCGTGATCGACGATCAGGGGACCGTCGAACGCGACCCCGACGACCCGGAACAACCGGCGGAAGCTTACACCGGCGAAGGGCCGTTGGTCCATTCGGGGGACTTTGACGGCATGGATCCGGCATCCGCCGGCAAAGCCATCACCGAACGCCTTGCCGCGCAAGGACGGGGCCGGCCAACCGTCAATTTCAAGCTCCGCGACTGGCTCTTTTCCCGGCAGCGCTATTGGGGCGAGCCCTTCCCCATCGTCTGGGTGAGCGCGGAGGATTATCCGGGCATCGACGATGCGCTGAAGAGCGTGGACCGCCCGGTTCAAGCGGAAATCGACGGCAAGACCCGCTACGCCGTCGCGTTGCCCGACATGGAGTTGCCCCTCACGCTCCCGGAAGTGGAGAGCTACACGCCCTCGCCCGACGGACAAAGCCCGCTTGCCAAAGCCGAACACTGGCTCCACGTCTATCTCGACCCGGCTACGGGCGCGACCTCCTCCGAGCCCCGCAAGGGCTGGATTCCGGCGGTGCGGGAGACCAACACGATGCCCCAATGGGCGGGCTCCTGCTGGTACTACCTGCGCTACCTCGACCCCCGCAATGAAGAGGCCCCCTTGGCGCCCGAGAAGGAGGCCTACTGGGGCATGCCCGACTTGTATATCGGGGGCGCCGAACACGCTGTGCTCCATTTGCTCTACGCTCGGTTCTGGCACCACGTCCTGCACGACATCGGGGTGGTGCGGAGCCCGGAGCCCTTCCGCAAGCTTTTCCATCAGGGCATTATCCTCGGCGAAGACGGGGAAAAAATGTCCAAGAGCCGGGGCAATGTGGTGAATCCGGCAACACTCATTGAAATCCACGGCGCGGATGCGCTGCGTCTGTATCTTATGTTCCTCGGCCCGCTCGAAGCAAAGAAACCATGGAATCCAAACGGGATCGAAGGCATTGCGCGCTTCCTCCGGAAAGTCTGGCGTCTGGTGGTCGCGGAGGACGGAAAACCGGCGACCTCGACGGAAGCGTCGCTCGGCGGTGCAACCGAACGCACCCTGCACGCCACCATAAAGAAGGTGACCGAGGATTACGAACGGCTCAGCTTTAATACAGCGATCTCGCAGATGATGATCTGCGTGAATCAACTCGCGAAAACCGCGCCCGTCCCGTCCGAGGGGGCATCCATACTTATCCGTCTCCTTGCACCCCTCGCCCCGCACATCGCGGAGGAACTCTGGGCGCGGCTCGGCCACGACGGCGGGGTTATCGAAGGCGGCTGGCCGACTTACGATCCAGCCAAACTGGAAAGCGACACGGTCAAGATTGTCTTTCAAGTGAACGGCAAATACCGCGGGGACGGCCACTTCCCGCCCGATGTCGATAAAGACGACGTCATTGCCGCCGCCAAAACACACGACCGGGTGAAGCCCCACATCGAAGGTAAGACCATACGACGCGAAATCCACGTGCCCGGCAAAATCGTCAACCTCGTGGTCTCCTGACCCCTGCCACCTGACCCCTGCCCCCTGTCCCCTGTCCCCTGCCACCTGACCCCTGTCCCCTGTCCCCTGTCCCCATGCCCGCGATCTCCGACTTCCTTCCCGAGTCCTTTGAGCCGCGTCCGGTCGGACTGATTGCCGGAAAGGGGCGCTACCCGGCGCTTGTCGCGGAAAGAATCCAAGCGGCCGGGATTCCCTTGCGGCTGATTTCCTTTCACGGCGAAACCGACCCGGAGCTGGCAAACTCCGTATCTCCCGAACATCACATCCAAATCAAAGTCGGGCAACTCGGCAAATTACTGAAGGCCCTCGGCAAACTGGACTGCGCTTATGCGCTGATGGCCGGGCAAATCACCCCGCGACGTCTTTTCCATGGGCTCCACCCCGATCTCAAGACGATCCGGCTGCTCGGCAGGCTGGAACTGAAAAACGCCGACACTATTTTCGGCGCCATCGCCTCGGAAATCGAGGCGCTCGGAATCAACATGCTCGACGCCCGCGCCTTTCTTGACGACCAGCTCGCGAGCGAGGGGCTCATGACCCGCGGACGCCTCACCGCCTCCCACACGGATATTGAGCACGGCATACGCGTGGCCAGGGGCGTGGCGCGTCTCGACATTGGCCAAGGCGTCGTCGTGCGCAAGGGCACCGTCCTGGCGGTCGAAGCTTATGAGGGAACGGATCCCATGTTGGAGCGGGCCGGCAGCTTCAAAACCGACGGCCTGGTCTTTGTGAAAACAACGAAGCGCAATCAGGACTACCGCTTTGACGTGCCGGTCTTCGGCAGCCGCACGCTTGAGGTCATGCACAAAGCCGGCATACGGACAGCGGCCCTCGAAGCAGGCGGCGTCCTGCTTATCGACAAAGCGGAACTGCTGCAACGCGCGCGGCAATTGAATATTGAACTCTTCGGCTACCCGCAGCCTTGCCCCGCCGGACAAAATGCGGCGGGGCAAGGCTAATTTTTCTCGAAAAAACTGTCAAAAATCCCCGCATTTATACGCAGCGATTCAATATGCAGGGTTCGATATATTTCTCCCTCATGATAAATTTCCGCTTTTTGGGGGAAATAGAGTCCCTCGTTCTGGCTGTATTCCGAATAATACACCTCTTTTGTAACAAACTCCCCGCTTTCTTCGGAACGCACGCGCCCCTTGAGCTTGACTTCCTGAAAATGCTCCGCGCTCAACCAGATGGTATGGTACCGTGAAAAATCCGTATCTTCGAGGGAATCGGCGGAAAACTCCAGGCGATAACAGGGTTCTTCCCGTACAACTTCCCGGCTAATTGACTCCGGCTCGATTTCTTGGGTCGCCACTTTAAAAAATTCGCTTTCCATCCGCGCCGCATTCTTAAGTTCGCCCAATTCATCCTCTTCCTTCAGCTCTTGCGTTTCCTGCTTATCGTTCCACTTCCCCTGGATTTTCCGCCAAGCCTCCCCGCCATTATAAATCGTCTCGACGGTATAATTCCCGAATTCGAGCTTTTGGCGTAATTTGTCGGGGCGTTTGCGGTAAACCTTGAAAGACACGGGCTCCTCGCGCGCAGGTGTGCGCATTTGCCCGCTTATTTTTATCGAACGGATCGCATGAATATTGCGTCGCCCGCCATTCGCATCCAGATGATTCTTTAATAATTCTTCGTAAGCGGGCAGGTTCTCATCGCCCTCCCAGTCTTGCTCTTCCGTGGCAAGGACAAGGGTTTGCAGCACTGCAAGCGCTGTCGCCACAATGAACAAGGTCCCGAAGCGACACGGCATGCTGACCTTGAATAATGAAGATTTCATGGCAATAACAACAACTTATGACGATTTTCGTAAAAATCGAGTAAAAACTTATTGGCCTGTCACGCAATTACCAATTGTCGCAAAATCGGACCCGCTATTTTCGATCCGGCGCCAACGCCACCCGGAAACCAACCGCATCACTGCGAATCCCCGGACTGCGTCCTTCCCGGACAGCGCTCCGCGCGCGGGTAGCGGAGTCCTGCCAGCTGCCACCGCGGACCGTCCGACGCCGGCCCTCTTCCCTGGGATCAGGATCCTCCAAGGCGCCCCCGGGCAAACGTCCGTTATATGCATCCAGCATCCATTCCTCGACATTTCCATGCACGTCATAAAGGCCGTTCGCATTGGGTTCGTAAGAACCGACCTGTTGGGTGCCATATACCTCATCGGACCCGGAATCGTTCCCCCCCGAACCTCGCGGATACACGCCGCCGAAATTTCCGTCCGATCCATTCGCCTCTTTTCCGAAGGAAAACGGCGTGCTTGTTCCGGCGCGCGCCGCGTAGGCCCATTCCGCTTCCACCGGCAGCCGGTAAACATAGCCGTCCGGAAGACGCCCGGCCGCGCGCTCGCGCTCCGTCAAGGCCTTGCAAAAGGCCTGCGCTTCCCCCCAGGTCACACTATCCACGGGAAGCGACTCACCCCGAAAATTGGAGGGATTCTCATCCATTAATCGACTGTACTCCGCTTGGGTCACTTCGTACCGCCCAATCCAGAAGCCTCTGGTAAAACGAACCTCGGTCCGCGGCCCTTCATTGGGCAAACGCCCCGGTTCCGCAGGAGGACTGCCCATCGTAAATTCGCCGGGTTCGATCCAGGAAAATTCCATCCCCAAGCGCGGCGCCTTCCAGTTCTCCTCGAACTCAGGCCCCGGAATCGGGACCGGCTCCACGTTCCAGACAAAGCTTTCGGCCGGCCCAAGATTCAGTTCGCGCCGCATGGTCATATGGTCGCGAAAGCGCAACTCGAATTCGACCTCCTTGTTCGCGGGAACCGGAACTTTTCCCGCTTCCACCTTCACTTCCTCCCCGTCAACCCGCGCCCCGGGATCAAAATCCTTTGGCAGTTTCAATTCAACCTGCGCAGGCCGCGGTTCCAGAACGCCCCGTACCGTCGTCTTTTTCCCGTCCTTTACCGTAATGGCCTGCGCCTGCGCACGAAAATCCGGGTGTTCGAGAACCACCGTGTACTCGCCTTCGGGAATCTTTTGCAAACGGGGATCATCAAGCGAAAACCTCTCGTCGCCGAGTGCCGCCCTTACATCCGATCGCAGGGAAGAGGGCTCCGCATCCCCCGGTCTTTTGAAAACCGGCTCAAAAACAAGCGCGCCGCTTTTAGGCGCCAGCATTCCAAAATCCATCGCCCGCTCTTCGCCCGGCTCCATCGCAACCATGCGTTGTGCCGGCCGGTAACCCTCCAGCCGAAGGGTCACGAAATAATTCGTTTCCGGCTGAAGCGACTCCACATATAACGGCGTCGCGCCCGCCTCTCTCTCATTTACAATAACCCGGGCGCCGGGCGGAGCGGAAAATACAAACAACACGGCAGGCTTCGGTTCAAGCGGCACTTCAAATTCGGCATCCTCGCCGCGCTTGATTTCCCGCCCTTTCACAACCCCCTCCTCATAGCCCTTTTTCCGCGCGATAATCGTATAGGTCCCCGGGGAGACCCCGCGTTCCTTGTACAACCGCCCATCTTTGTCGGTCTTTCCCAGCTCATGCGACGCCCCGTCGGCAGCCTCTAAAACAATCGACGCTTCCGGTTCCGAGCGTATGGCAACTGGAATTTTTTCCGGCAGCAATTCAACGGATATTTCCTTCGTGCCCTCCTGAATAACCTCCACATTGAGTTCCTTTTCCAAATACCCCGGCGCTGTCACTCCGATCTTATACTCTCCGGGCTGTATCAAAAGATCCAGCTGTCCCCCCATCGTTATAAACCGACTTTCAAACCCCTTAAACGTCACCCGCGCCCTTTCCGGCTCGACCAAAAGTCGGAGGTCCGGCGTTCTGCCCGCCTCCGAAACCAAAGCCACTTGCTTGGTATATGGCTCTGCCTCGGTGAAGACAACCTCCACGAAAGAAGCCGCAAGCGCGGTCAAGGTCACGCCAACGACCCCTATCAAGGACAAACGAAATGTTCGTGCGGCGGCTTCCCCCCGGGCGCGTATTCCTTTTGGGACGGGTATTCGGTCAATTTGGCGCTGTATAAAGCCCTCTTCTTTCGACTCGGGTTCCGGGTCGGTGCTTTTCAACCCGACCAGCGCCGTCTTGCAGGATTGATACCGTTGCTCCGGCTCCAGTTGCAGCGTCTTGTCAAAAAAAACATCCCAGCCTTTTGGCAGATCCGGCGCCAGCTCCGAAATCGGCTGGTAATGCGCGAGGCTGGGTTTTTTCCCGCTCAACAACCAATAACCGGTAAAACCCGCCGCATAAATATCGACCCGCGAATCTTCCGGTTTACCCGCTTTGTATTCCGGACTCATGATGTCGAAGGAATTCAGGCGTTCGGGCACCTTGTTGGACTCCAGCGGGGAAACCGAGGCGGACACCACGGACTCGAAGGTTTCACGCCCCAGCGCCGCTTTCACCCCCAAACCCAACACCTGCAGGGAGCCGTCCTCGCCAACGTAAACAAGATCCGAATCGAGATCCCTGTGGTCCACCCCTTTTGAATGAACAAAACCCAGAAGCCCCAGAAGACTCGCCAGAATAAGGGTCGCCTCATCCGGATCAATGCCCGCTTGCCCGGGATCGCCGCGTTCCGCAAAATAACGGCTTAATGTTTTTCCTTTTACCGGATCCAGAAAAATACAATGCCGGCCTTTGATCAACGAACAGTTCCGGATTTTCGGAACCCCTTCATGTTCGATGTTCTGCAGGATTTTCCGCAGGCTCTCGAGACGGTTCAGGCAATTCGGGTCGTTTACGGTCCGGGGGTGGAACACTCCGACCGTGACGGCGCGCCGGTCGCGGATATGCTCCATGTGGTAATAATCGGCCAATAAGCTCCTGCACAGAGACCGGACCACCCGATAATTGCCGAAATTCTCGCCCGGCTTAAGCGCAGGGTTGCTGAGGTTTTTCGAAGCATGGTTCGAATCGGGCTCCGGAGAACCGAACTGTTTTTCATCATCGGGCACTGGAATCCTGTCGGTTCGCAAAAAACCCCACCACCGCTCGCACCACTTCGTCCACGTCCGCAAGCTTGCCGTTCCCCTCATATCCGCAGGCCAACATGCCGGTGTCCGGTTCGATAAAGCCATACCCGCGGTTGCGGAGCTCCTTGATATTGGCCTGCGTGGCCGGATGGTTCAGCATTTTGCCATTCATGGCCGGAGCCAGCATGACCGGAGCGGGAGTGGCCAGATGAATGGAGGACAACAAGTCCGGCGCCAGGCCATGCGCGAACAATGCCAGACAATGAGCCGTCGCCGGCGCGACCAGCAAAAGATCCGCCTGGTCGGCAAGATCGATATGCCCCGGCTGCCAGCCTTCGCCCTCCTTCCAGAGATCGCTCGCCACGGGATTTTTTGCCAGCGTCTGTAATGTAAGCGGCTGAATGAACCGGCGGGCTTCGGCCGTCATAACCGGAAAAACACGGGCTCCCGCCTCCGTCAGACGGCTCACTATATCCGCAGCCTTAAAAGCCGCTATCGATCCGGTCACACCCAGTATAATGGTGCGCTGTTCCAAGTCTTGCGTTCTTGATGCCACACCTCAACAATAGGTACATTTACCGGATAAACAAGCTTCAACTTTCTGCCGGGTTAGCCGCTTTTTTGCTCTATAAGCGTTGAATTTCTTTGTTGTTGAGCTTTACAGTAGACCTATGAAATTAGAAAAATACCACGCCCTCGGAAATGATTATCTTGTCCTGGATCCCTCCGAATGCCCGGAACTGCCATCCGCAGACACAATCGTGCGGCTCTGTCACCGCAACTTCGGCCTTGGCTCGGATGGTATCTTATACGGTCCTTTGGAAACCCAAAAGGCGGACTTCGGCCTCAGAATCCTGAATCCCGATGGAAGCGAAGCCGAAAAGAGCGGCAACGGTCTGCGCATTTTCGCCCGACGCTTATACGATGCCGGGAAGGTGGGCAACGAGACTTTTACCGTGGAAACCGCAGGCGGTTGCGTGACCTGCGCAATTGATGAAGGCGCCAAAGCGATCACGGTGGAGATGGGAAAGGTCCATTTCGCAATGGATCATATCCCCGTGGACGGACCGGAAGAGGCCGACCGCGACTACGGTCAAAAACTGACGGTCAATGGCGTCACATATACCGCCTACGTGGCTGATATCGGAAATCCGCACTGCATTATCCCCCTCCCCCGTATTTCCCGCGAACTTGCATGTCGCGACGGTGAAGCGATCGAAACCCATAAAGCGTTTCCAAACCGGACAAACGTACAGTTCCTCGAGTTGATCGACCGGAACAATATCAGAATCGAAATATGGGAGCGCGGCGCAGGCTACACCCTCGCTTCCGGATCAAGCGCGAGCGCATCGGCGGCCGTAGCTCACCAAATCGGACTTTGCGACCGCAATATCACCGTCCATATGCCAGGCGGAAAAATCGACATTGAGGTCGGCCCGGAATACGCCATCCGCATGACAGGTCCGGCCACCCGGGTCGCTGCAATGGACTTCGACGATGAAGCCCTTCATTTTCAACTGCCGGGGTAAGGCGAATGAAACAATCCCCGTAGCGAGCGGGTTTATCCCGCGATCCG
>JBKGYB010000058.1:0-9648 GCA_046546295.1 Opitutales bacterium
TTCCTTCCGTTCTTCCGTGCATGGAGCCGGAGTTGGAAAATCTGGCAGTGGCCTCAGGCATGCGGAATAATCCAGGCCATAAGCATCAGAAGGAAGAAGCGAGTCTCTCGTGATTGCTGCATATCCCCGTTTCGCTTGCTTTAAAAGCAATGACGGGCTTTGCGCTTTGGCCTTGCGGCACTGGATGAATTTTCAGGTTAAACAGCGAAAGGTAAAGCGAGCAGGCCGCCAAGCAGGCCTGCAACGCCGCCAAAGATGATATGCCCGACCAGATGCATGAGCCCTTCTTCCAGTGTAGCGTTCCGGTATTCCTCAATCGGGTGCCGCGCGGAGGCATAAAACATGAGGATATAACTCATTATTAAGCCATGAAAAAATCCGAAACCGAGCCCGGCAAAAAATGACTGGGGGAAGTGCAGGGCGCCCATTATGTTAAAAACGAGAAAATAAAGAACGCCGAAAATAATTCCGGCGCACGCGTGAATGATCGCGCCAATTCGCCATGCGTTTTTCAGTTCGGAGGTGAAGTAACTTCCAAGGGCGGTGAGCATGTCGACCCGTTTACTGTATGCACTGCTGACGGAATGCATGAAAAGAATCATTGCAAAAGCGCCCGCCAGTCCGCCGGTGGCGCCAAGGAGAATAACAATTGCCGGATTCATAATGACGTAGGGTTTTTACTGGTGGTTGAAGAGAAGGTTTTGGAAAAAAGGGGTGGCAGTAAGAGACACAAGTTTGCTCATAAGAGCTTTTCGGGCTTCGCCCATCGGCGAAGCCCGACAGGTGGCTAGTTCCCGAAAAGCTCGCTTTGGGGGGAGGAGGGAGACGATTTTTGTGGCGTTGCGTCAGTGTCGCGGAGATGTTGCGGCGCTTTGTGGAGACTCTGTGACAATGCGTCTTCACACTCGGCAACAATGGATTCGCAGATTCCTTTAACATGCATATGAAGCCACCTGGACGTTGTGCTGTCGTTGCGGTAGTCCGCCGGTCCGTACGCGTGGATCCGCCCTGCCTGTAAAAGCGCGTCATTTTGGGCGAATTCCCTTTCGCTATCGGGGTCGAAGACCGCAAAGCTTTTGCCGCCGTTGCCTTTGACCACGGAAAAGACCGGCACGTCGCTCGGGCCGTCCGCGACATAGAGCATCCGGTCGATCGGGATCCGGCGATCCGTCCGGGGCAAGGCGGCGTTTACATCGATTTCCGGGTTTTTGTTGCCACCCTTGTTGATCTCAAAAATGAAGCGCGTCTTGATTGTATTGTCCACTATGGTTCCGATTTGGCTGATCTCGAAATCCATTTCCAAGGGCAGTTCACTTTGTCGGGAATAATAGGGGGGAAGCGGGGCCTCGATAAATTCGCAGCCGAAGACCCCGTCCACATGGCCGGCAATAGAGCTGCCCCGTATCATTTCAGCCAAGCCTGTGCTGACGATGTAGTGCTCCAATCCTATATTGTGCTTGCGGAATTCCGGGCGGGAATCGGTAACCGCTTTCAGGGACTCGAAAAAGTCGGGCAAGCCCGGGTAAAATTCCAGTTCCGCCCCGAGTTCACGCAACCGGTGGTTTGTCAGGCCCTTCAGACAACCGTTTTTTACGAAACTTATCAGATGGTTGAGATAGATCGTGTCATGCGATACCCGTGTGCCCCGTTCCGCATAGATCGCAGGCAGGGCATTGACTTCTTCCCAGAATACTTCTTCATCTATGCCGTACGCGCGAAATATCGGGGATTGCATGTAGCCGGGGATCAAGGTCTTGTCAAAATCCCAGATACAGGCGACGATGTTTTGGCGGTGCAGGCTTTTTTTAGGCATTGCGGGATTCATTCTACTCTTGTGCGGTGGGCTCGCTTCTGCAACGCAGTAATCTCATATAAGCTGGAAACTTCCATGTATTCAATACCAGAAATCGGTCCTTTCAAGGATCGCCTTGCGGAACTCGACGCCCAAATGGCCGAGCCGGACTTCTTTGCGGACCAAAAGCGGGCGGCTGAAGTCGCGCGTGAACATCAGAGACTGTCCGCGCTGGTTGAGAAATTCGAAGCCTACCATGCGCTGGAGCGCCAAATTCAAGAAAACGTCGCAATTGCGGAAGATGACGCGACGGAAAGCGAGTTGCGGGAGATGGCCGGCGATGAGCTGGAGAGCCTGCGCAAGCAACGCGACGAACTTGGCGCGGAGGTGCTCCGCGCAATGCTTCCTCCGGATCCGTCGGACAGTCGGAACACCATAATCGAGATACGCGGTGGAGCCGGCGGGGACGAAGCGAACATTTTTGCAGGCGACCTCTTCCGCATGTACAGCCGCTTTGCCGAATTACGCGGCTGGCGGGTCGAAGTCATGCATTCCAGTGTCGCTGACGCAGGCGGGTTTAAAGAAATCATCTGCAGCATTCGGGGCGAAGAAGTCTACAACTTCCTTAAATATGAAAGCGGCGTGCACCGTGTTCAGCGTGTGCCCGAGACGGAGACCGGCGGACGCATCCATACTTCGACGGCGACTGTGGCGGTGTTGCCCGAAGCCGAAGAAGTCGATGTGGAGATTGATCCCAACGACCTCGAAATTTCAACCATGCGGGCGAGCGGCGCCGGCGGGCAGCATGTCAATACCACGGACTCAGCCGTCCAGCTCGTTCACCTGCCGACCGGTGTCACGGTTTACTGTGCGGACGAGCGGTCCCAGCACAAGAACCGTCTCCGGGCCATGACCGTCCTGCGGTCCAGGCTGCTCAAAGCAAAAGAAGAAGAGGAACACGCCAAATACGCCGCGGAGCGTAAGGGCCAGGTCGGCACAGGGGATCGCAGCGAGCGCATCCGCACATACAACTACCCGCAATCCCGGGTAACCGATCACCGGATCGGCTTGAATTTATCCCTGCCGCCCATCATGGAGGGCAATTTGATGCCCATAATCGACGCGCTTCATAATGCCGATTATGAAGCGCGTATTGAAAACCTTCTCAAAAGGGAAGCGTAAGCAACGAATGGAACATTCCGGCATGCTGACCCTTCGCGAAGTAAAGGATAGAACCGAAGCTTTTTTTCGGGAAAAAGGCGTGCCGAATGCCCGGCTCGATGCCGACAGCCTGATTGCGCATGTGCTTGAACTGCGCAGGCTCGACCTGTACCTCGACCTTGAACGCCCTTTGTCGGAGACTCAACTGCAGACTTTGCGTGAATTGGTGCGGCGGCGTGCGAACCGCGAGCCGCTCCAATACATACTCGGGAACGCCCCCTTTCACGAGCTGCAATTAAAAGTGGATGCCCGGGCACTCATCCCGCGGCCTGAAACCGAAGAACTCTTCGAGCTGGTCCAAGCGGTTTGTGCGGAACATCCGCCCGCAATGATCCTCGAACTCGGCACCGGCAGCGGCGCCTTGGCCATCGCGCTCGCACGGCAGTTTCCCGATGCCGAATTGCACGCCACCGATATTTCCACCGATGCAGTCGCCCTCGCCCGGGAAAACGCCGCCGGATATGCGCTTGATAATAGAATAACATTTCAAGAAAGCGACTGGTTTGCCGCATTCAAAAAAGAACGGCGCTTTGATCTGATTGTTGTTAATCCACCCTATCTCACAAATGAGGAATTCAATACAGCCGAGCCCGAAGTCGCTCAATATGAGCCCGCGGGAGCCCTCGTTGCGGGCGAAGACGGCTTGCAGGCGATCCGGACAATCCTTCGGGCGGCGCCCGATTTTCTTAATCCTTCCGGTTGTCTCGTGATGGAGACCGGCATAGCCCAGCACGACGCCATTACAGAATTGTCCGGAAAGCTCGGCCTCGAAAGCGAAAGCCGGAACGATCTGAGCGGTCGACCGCGCTTCCACATTGCACGCAAGCAATAAGTTTGCTTTCCTCCTGATAAGCGCTATGTTTAAAAGCCGAATGTTTCGCATGTCGTGTTTAAATTGCGTCTTGGCCGTTGCGCTCGCTCTGTTTGCCGCAGGAGCGGTGACGGCGCAAAGCAGTGCCCAACTTCCGGCTTCTACAGAGCCCGAGCCACCCGTGAATCCCGAAAATCCTCTGGCGCCCGAGAACCCATTGGTTCCATACCAACCGGCCCAGCCTGAGGATCCTCCTGAAGCTCCCGCCGGCGAAGAAGCGGATTCGGATCGGGACGGGAAAACCGCCACGGTGCATGTCTACGCAATCCCGATCACCGAACAGATCGGCAAGCCGAACATGTATATTTTGCGGCGAGCCTTGAAGAAAGCCATTGAGGACGGGGTGGACATGGTCATATTGGACATGGATACGCCCGGAGGTCGCGTCGATATCACGATTGAGATGATGGAAATGTTGGCGAAATTTGAAGGGATTACGGCGACTTATGTGAATGACGACGCCATTTCAGGGGGGTCCTTTATCGCGGCCGCAACTCAGGAAATCTATTTTGCTCCGAGCGGCAAAATGGGCGCTTCCGGAGTGATACAGGGGGGCGGACAGGAAGTGCCCGAAACCGTAAAACAGAAGATACAGAGCTATCTCCGCGCTAATGTCCGCGCCATGACGGACGAGGAAGAGAATCCCTACCGGGCGGATGTCATACGCGCCATGCTTGACGGCGAGTTCGAGTTCAAAATCGGCGAGGAAGTGATTAAGCCGAAGGGGGAGCTGCTGACACTGACCGCGAAAGAAGCGCTGAAAGAATACGGCGACCCTCCAAGAAGGCTTTTATCCTACGGCACCTATGACTCGCTGGAGGCGTTGCTCGACGCACGGTTTGAGGGCAGGGAATACACGATCCATAATTTCGAACTCACATATTCCGAAGTCCTCGCTAAATGGATGAATGCGATTGCGCCGGGATTGATGGGGCTCGGCGCCTTGCTGCTTTTTATAGAATTCAAAACACCCGGCTTTGGCGTGTTCGGCATTGCCGGGCTCACCTTGCTCGGCGTTTTCTTTCTCAGTCAGCATATTGCGGGCTTGGCCGGCAATGAACCCATCCTGTTCTTTGCCCTCGGGATAGTGCTCGTACTCCTCGAATTGTTCCTGTTCCCCGGCCTCGGGCTATTTGCAGTGCTCGGGCTTTTCATGATATTCGGCTCCCTGCTATGGGCGATGGTCGATATCTGGCCGGAAGAGGGCATTCAATTTTCCGCCGAAAGCTTTGGTGAACCGGTCATGAACCTGACCTTCGCCCTTACGATTACCTTGCTGGGCGCCTACTTGGTATCCCGCTTCGTGCCCGGCAGCCGAGTGGAGCGGGCGCTGGTACTGGGTGATGCCGTCGGCGGCGGGTCCGAGGCCGAGCTGAAGGAAGGGGCAAGAAGCTACCCCGAGCCGGGAACGCGCGGGATCGCCGTCACGGATCTGTATCCCTCCGGCCACGTTGAAATTGAAGGCAAGCGCTATGATGCGCGCAGTTTGATCGGGACAATTGAGCACGGGACGGAAATTGAGGTGGTCAAGCGAAGCGATTTCGGATTGGTCGTGAAACCGGCGCAGGCATGAGTGCGATCCTTTTACTAATTGCGGCGGCCCTCGTGCTGGTTTTCTTTGAAATCCTGGTACCCGGCGGGATTCTCGGCTTCCTCGCAGGCGTTTGCCTGATTTTCGCCACGTGGATCGGCTTCCAGGAGTATGGTGCGTTTGGCGGAGCCGTCGTCTTTATCGGGACCCTCTTCGCCGCCCTGCTCTTGATTTTCTTTGAGCTGAAATATCTTTCAAAGACCGCTTATGGTAAAAAGTTTTTCTTGAGTGAAAGCGACTCAGGCCATACAAAGGCGACGACCGTCGATGATTTAATTATCGGTAAACAAGGAAAGACCGTGACACGGTTGAATCCTACGGGTATCGTCATGATCGAAAATGAACAATACGAGGCAAATTCCCGGGACGGCTATATCGAGTCGGGCGCAACCGTAGAAGTTGCCGGCAAAGATTCTTTCAAACTAATCGTTAAAAAACCATGAATGCATCATTAATCTCCTCATCCCTCCTCGCTCTCGCGGGCTGGCAGCTTGGCGTGGCCGCCATACTCGGTCTCATCCTTTTCATTGTCGGCGTCATTCTGATTTCCTTTTTCAGTCTATGGCTCAAAGCATTGCTGGCGGGCGCGCCGGTCGGGTTTCCGACCCTTGTAGCGATGCGCTTGCGGGGTGTTCCCGGCTCCCTCATCGTGACCGCTCGTATCACGGCGGTGAAGGCCGGGATTGATTTAAGCGCGAATGACCTGGAGGCCCACTACCTGGCGGAAGGAAATGTCATTCAGACGGTGCAGTCGCTGATCGCTGCCGATAAAGCGCGGATTACGCTTGATTGGACCCGGGCTTGCGCGATTGATCTGGCGACGAAAGGCACCGGCAAATCAGTGCTCGAAGCCGTACGAACATCCATCAACCCGAAAGTGATCGAGTGCCCCAACTCGCAAAGCGGGCGCACCACGATAGACGGTGTGGCGAAAGACGGCATTCAGGTGAAGGCGCGGGCACGGGTTACCGTGCGTTCGAATTTGGACAATTATGTGGGCAGCGCATTGGAAGAGACGGTCATCGCCCGTGTGGGCGAAGGCATCGTCACGACCATCGGATCGGCCGAGTCCTACAAAGCCGTTCTCGAATCACCCGACCAAATTTCAAAAGTCGTGCTTGAACGCGGCCTTGATGTCGGCACAGCCTTTGAGATCCTTTCCATCGATATCGCGGATGTCGATGTAGGCCAGAATATCGGCGCCCAGCTGCAGGAATCCCAGGCCGAGGCCGACAAGAACGTGGCTCAGGCGCGCGCGGAGATGCGTCGTGCGGCAGCGGTCGCACAAGAGCAGGAAATGACGGCCAAAGTGGAGGAAATGAATGCGAAGGTGAAGGAAGCCGAGGCTCAGGTGCCCCTTGCTATCGCCGAGGCCTTCCGCTCCGGCAATCTCGGTATAATGGACTACTACCGTATGAACAACGTCAAGGCGGATACCGGCATGCGTGATTCGATCTCCAAAGGGGACGAAGAACAGTAATCCAACCCTGATAAAAACAACAATCCCGCAAACGTCCAAATTATGGAAAACCTTCTGGAAATTCTTATCCCGTTGGTGTTTGTGGTGTTGTATGTTTTCGGCAGCCTGTTTTCAGGTAAAGATAAAGACGACGCGATACCCGGAGGCGAGTCGGAGGGGCGGGGCGGCGAACCGGAAGAAGATCCAATGGAGCAGCAAAGGCGCATCCAGGAGGAGATTCGGCGTAAGATTGAAAGCCGCGGGAAAGCCCGGGAGGAGCCCGAGTGGGGGAGAAACCACGAACCGCAGGCGCCGCTGTCGCGTGAAGCAGAGAAGCAAGGAGGACGGGTAGGACCGACCATCGCCCCCCAACAACAAAAAGCTTCCGGGCCATGGGGCGGCAAGAGAGGGTTTTCCTGGGATACCACGGAAGATCCTCATTCGGAGGATGCCTACGCGTACGACGAAGATGCCTACGCGTATGAGAAATCATCGAAGGATGCTTACAGTACATCAACCTCACCCTATGGGTATGGGGACGCGCAAAAGGATCAACAAAAGCTTGAAGAAACCCGGCGCCGCGCACGCGAACTCAAGCAAGACGTTGAAGTTGCCAAACAGGAGATTGGGACCGCCAGTATTGGAACGCCGCCACAACGGCGCACGCAAAAACCAGCCAAGAGAGGCGGCAAGCAATTTGGAGCAGGGCCCGTGCGTGAGGTTTTAAATAACCCGCGCGCTGCCCGCACCGCATTTATTTACGGAGAAGTTCTGGGGGCTCCGGTTGGTCTCCGTCGTGGAAGAAGCGACGTCCCCGGGCTCAGGGAATCGTAATCTTTGCGGTTCCGGAGCTGCTGGGGCGGAACCGGTCCTCTTCGGTTTCCACGATGATGTTTTCGCCCTCGGAAAAGAGAATGTCGACGGCGCCCGTCCTTTCAATGGTCGCTTCTTCCCCTTCGCTCATGCTCTTTCGGAACAGAACCTCATCGCCTTCTTGTTGCCTGACGACTATGGACACAGGTCCGCTTGCTTCCAGTTTAAGTGTGGTCGTTGTCGCTTCGGCCTCGCTGTCGGCATCCGCCGCATCCGCCGCTTCTTCTTGCCGGACGTCTTGCGCAGTTCTCCCTGCCTCATCACTGCCCCCGAGAATGGCCCGCACAAGGCCGTACACGACAAAAACCAGAGCGAGGGTCGCGACAAGCACCGCTCCTATTTTTATGTAAAACATCCGGTCCGCGTCCGTGTGGAGTTCTTCTTCCTCCGGCTCCGGTTCCGGCTCGTCGACATGTTCCTGGCTTGGCGCGGATGAGGCGCCACGTTTGGATATTCTTCCCAGGGACGCACCCTCTCCCGCAGTTGAAGATTCGGAGCCCGATTTCTGGCCGGAGGCATGGTCGAGCTCCATTTCCCCGAACAATTCAGCGGCGCCGCTGCCTGTCGTGTGCGAGCTGCCCAACTGCTGCGCACTGTAGTCCGTCAGAATCTTGTCGGCGTCGAGCTTCAGGTACCGCGCATAATTTTTGAGAAAGCCGCGTTTGTAAATATCGGGCAAGGCGAAGCTGAAATTGTTTTGTTCAATATCACGGAGAAAGTCACTACGAATCTTAGTGGCCTCGGCCGCCTCCTGCAAGGAGATGCCCTTCCGCTTGCGCGCTTCCTCCAGCCGTTCTCCAATGGTTTCCATGATTTTGGCATTATTGGAGGCAACGAGACGAAATCGCAAGCACGAACCGCCAACTTCCGAGGGCAATCCACGGTATTTTTATTTATATTTGCAAGTTGTTGTTTTTCAGAGACCAATCTCAAATCTCAAATTTTTGATCTCAAATGCATTTTCATGCGGCTTTCAGCCGCCAAATGAAAATGCCAGAGTGAGTTCAGACTCCAAAACCTTTTTAAATGTCATCTTCTTGCGCGATTATGGCGCACTCGCTTTTTCCCGCTTATGGCCTGGTTTATCCCGCATGCCGGAGGCCACTGCCAGATTTTCCAACTCCGGCTCCATGCACGGAAGAACGGAAGGAAGCCGTTTGCGCCCCCGCGCCTCTTGCACGCCCTCAAGCTGCTCCCGTACGAACTCAATCGAGCCCAATACCATGCCTTCCGTCAGGTGGCGGATTTTGCATCCAAAGCGCACGGGAAGCGGCATGCCCCCTTGCTCGCTTTTCAACACCCCGTCGGCCACGTCTTCCGGGATACTCGAACCTGACGGCGTCGGCGCCGCCCCCTTTCCAAAAAGCAGCATCCGATATTCCTCCAAAGCCCTAGCCTCAGGCGCCCCGAGCATAGACGCGATGCCCGCCCGGGCCGGTGGTGAGTTGGCAACCGCTTCAGCGTAGCCACAAAAGCGGTAATCCTTTGGATCCTCCGTCAAGCCCGCCCGCACCGGATTCAAATCGATATAAGCCGCCACTGTTTCCAGCGCGTATCGTTCCGGTTCGACCAACACGCTTTTGAAACGGTCGGCCCAGAGCGGGCCGAAACGCTCGTGAACAGCATTGAACCAAGTGGAAAAGCGCTGCTTCAAAGTTTTCATAAACTCCGAAACGTCGTGCATCCGTTTCAACAAACGGGCACGGATTTGTTCCGCTTCCTCTCCGCCCGCCTCCAGCTTCGCCGCCAGGACCCGGATGGACGCCTGCTGATGCTTCGTCGGCTGCGGGTAGAGGCGGCGGTAGCGCCGCAGAAGCTCCGCATCCGAGACTTCACCCGCC
>JBKGYB010000059.1:0-9582 GCA_046546295.1 Opitutales bacterium
TGCGGTCCCCGGAAAAACGTTGCGAATTTTACGGAATTCGATTCATTTTCAGGTGTAATGGATCACATGGGCCCAGTTTCAGAAGCTATCTGTCCGGAGCAGGCGAAAGCGCGTGCTTCCGGATCCCGGGACGTGGATTCCGACCGGGTGCTTGTGCAACGGGTGCAGGCGGGGCAGGTCGGCGCGTTTGACCACCTCGTGCAGAAATACCGGGAGCCTGTTTTTTCCGTTATCTACAACCTGACGAGCAACCGGGAAGATGCCTCCGATCTCACGCAAGAAACATTTATCAAGGCATTTCAGTCGATTGCGCGTTTTAAAGGAAAATCCTCTTTTTTTACATGGCTGTATCGGATCGCCGTCAATACGACGATGACATTCTTGAAAAAGCGCGGGCGCCGGCGTTATATCAGTTATGAACAAATGGATGAAGCGGCTGCCGGCGCCGAAGTGGTTGAGCGTTTGAGTTCCGCGGCCCGCACGGAAAAAGGCGCCCTGGTCCATGAATTACGGGAAAAATTGAACGATTCGATGCAAAAACTGTCTATCAAGCATAGGACGGTAGTGGTGTTGCATGAAATCGAAGGCTTGGAGCACGCGGAGATCGCGGCCATAACAAAGACTTCCGTCGGGACCGTGCGTTCCCGGCTCCATTACGCGAAACAACAATTGCAGGCGGACTTAAAGGATTATCTCGGTTGAAAATCTCTTCAAAACACTACACAATTTATCCGAATTATGAGTGAAAGACCTAAAAAGCGGCCCAACGAAACGAAGGTTGAAGAGTTGCTTCGTTTGAAGCGTCACGAAAAACCAGATGCCGCGTTTTGGAATCGTTTTGAAGGGGAGCTCCATCAACGGATGCTCCAGACCTTGGTGAAAAAGGATCCATGGTATATTCAGATCACCCATGCTTTGTCTACGCGCGTGGTACAAACTGTATTGGCGGCATCCGCTGCGGCGTTTCTTGCCATGGTTGTCATGCGCCCGGTCACTGTTCAGGATCCGGAACCCGCGAAAGCGGAAGATGCCGCGCAACAGGCCGCATGGAGCGAGGCCGAAGAAACCGAGGCTGCAGGCGCTTCATTTGCGGCAACGAAACTGTTGTTTGATGGCTTGCTGGATTTTGGAACAAAAGTTGAGCTCGAAGCGGATCAACGGGATTACCGGATCGAAGCAATTACCCCGGAAACAGTGGATTCGGAACCGGAGCGGAACTTCGAGCGCAGCTTCGCCATGGACAGCATGCGGGGGAGCGCTTACGAAGCGGAGGTCTATTCCGAGGAACCGGCGGATCGTCAGGTTTCGTTTGGCAGCGCCAGTGTGGCGAGTATGGTTTACTAGAGGCTTGCTATGCTGCGCCGTTTGGGATGGATCGTTGCGCTCATTTTTTTGAGCATGTCTTTGAATGCGACGTTGGGGGCGAATCCCCTGGCGCTTGAGAAACGTCTGATTGAAGTGTTCGAGGAAAACCGCGATGCGGTCGTGCGGGTGAAGGCGGCCTATCGGGGGGAGAAAAAAAAGGGAGAAGACGGGAAGACGCAGGTGACCCTGCGCATGGGGACGGGCTTTTTTGTAAGCCGCGAGGGCCATGTGCTTGTCAGCGCGAGTCGTGCGGCGGGAGCGGATCGTGTATGGATTGAATTCAAGGATCAACCCTATGCCACTGAAGTAGTCGGGCATGACCGGTTCACCAATGTATCCGTACTCCGGGTCCTTGAGCCGCCGCAAGATTTTTCCATTATCCATGTCGATGGAAATGTCGATCCCCCGAAGATCGGGGCGATTGCCGTCGCGATTTCGCGCCCGCTCGATTTTGAATCGTCGCCTTCAATGGGCCTGGTCGCCGGGAGAGAGAAGCGTCTGGGTAGCCGGGTTTTTCCGACGGAATACATTCGCACTTCGATTTCCGTGGATGCCGGGCAGGGCGGCTGCCCGATCCTCGATATTAACGGCCGCTTTATCGGGATGACGGTCGCGTCAATTCCGGATCTTGACGGATCCTACTGCCTGCCGGCCGCGGCATTGGTTCGCGTGCGTGACGAAATTCTGTTTGCCGGCCATGTGAGTTACAGTTGGATGGGCTTCGAAGTGGCCGAGAAGGCCGGTGACCCGGAGGCCCAAAACGGCCAAAACGTTTATCTTTCAAGAGTAGTCGAAGGCGCGCCCGCGGATGAAGCGGGCTTGGAGGAGGGTGATATTCTTCTTGCCATTGCGGGGCGTGAGATTGAGGAGGCAGAGGATGTTCCGGGAGCGGTCTTTTTTACACGGGCGAATCAATTTGTTTCGATTGAAGTGCGGCGGGACGGGGAAAAGCGGGAGTATTCCGTACGGACCAAGACCAGGCCGGATCAGGAGCCGGTTAAAGGAGCGCGCTTGCAGCCGGTCAAAAACCTTCCGCCCGCGACCTCCGGCGCGGAACAAGAACGCGATGCAGCGGGAGCGGCAAGCCCTACATTCGACGAGGAAACAGTGGAAGGCGTGGAAGAGCTTGATGCGCCGGATGAAGCAGAGCCCAAGGCCAATCCCCCGAAACAGGAATGACGCAACAAGGTCTTGACGGATCTTCCAGCTACCCGGACTTCTTGTAAAGGGGCGGTTGCGCCACGTTCAAAGGCATGCGGTGGCCGCGCAAGTCGACGGTAAGCGGGTGGTCCTTGAATTCGGTTTTCACAAGGGCGCTTCCAATCGGTCCACCCGTCATCGGCGAGAGGGTGCCGGAAAGAACTTCGCCGACACGATTGTCGTTTTCGTCCAGAACCGCCGTGCCTTCCCGGGCGATGCGGCGGCCTTCAAGATGGAAGTGCACGACGGTTCGGGGAATGCCGCGATCCCTTTGTTCCATAAGCGCGTATTTCCCGATAAAGTCCTCTTTGTCCCATTTGATAGTCCACCCGAGCCCGGCTTCCAACGGGGTGATGGTATCGCTCAGTTCGTGCCCGTAGAGCGGAAGGCCCGCTTCGAGGCGCAGACTGTCGCGCGCGCCGAGTCCGCAAAGCCGGAGCCCCAGGGGTTCGCCTTTCCCGACCAGTTCCCGGGCCAGTTTTTCGGCAATGGCGGGATTCATGTACATTTCAAATCCGGCCTCGCCGGTATACCCGGTCCTTGCAACACGCGCTTCACCGCCGCAAAATGGCACAAGCCGGTGCCGGAAAGCCTTGAGATCCTCAATGCCTTCAATTCCGATCGCCTGCATGACTGCGAGCGCTTGCGGTCCCTGGAGGGCGAGCAGCGCGTATTGGTCGGAATGGTTTTCAACCGTGAGGTCAAGGCTCCAGCGTTTTGCCTGACTCTGGAACCAGTCGAAATCTTTTACCGTATTCCCGGCATTGACGCAGACAAGGAAGTCTTCCTCGCCGGTTCGGTAAACGATGAGATCGTCAATGACCCCGCCGTTGGTTGCGCACATCGGTGAATAGACGGCTTTCCCCGTCGGCGCCGAGCTGATCCGGTTTACCAGCAAACGGTCGAGAAATAGAGGAGCTTCCGGGCCGGAAACATGGAATTCCCCCATATGGCTGGCGTCAAAGAGTCCGGCCTTTTCGCGGACGGCTTTGTGCTCGTCGAGAATGGTGGTGTATTGAACGGGCATGTTCCATCCGCCGAAATTAACAAAGCGGGCGCCGTTTTCAGCGTGGAAATCATGCAGCGGTACTGTGGAGGCTTGAGTCATGGAAGGTATGTAATCTATGGTTTTGAGGGTTGTATCAATGCGAAATTTATGGCGTGGTCGAACTTTTCCACCTTCGATACTTGCGAAAAAACGGGAGTCGATTTGTTTGGGAACCAGTTAAAGACCCGGAGCACAAGCTTCGAAATAAAACGGAATTATAAATGATCACTTCAGACAATACGGAAACGACTGCGGAACCGCGGGAAAGCGCGCGGCATTATATTCCCGCCGATGATGCGGATATACAAGCGATGCTCAAGACGATCGGGGTGTCCAGCCTGGATGGACTTTTTGAGCACATTCCTTCGGAAGTTCGCTTCAAGCAAGCTCCCGGTCTTCCGGAAGAACTGGAATATGAAGAAGTTCGCGAGCGGATGAAGAAAATTGCGGCGCTCAACCGCCCGGCCGCCGGATTTCTTGGGGACGGGTTGCCGGATTTCCAGCCTTCTCCCGTCGTTGATCCGATTTGCGGGATCCGCAATCTGACAACGGCATATACACCGTACCAGCCGGAACTCAGCCAGGGCACACTCCTGGCCCACTGGATCTACCAGTGTGCGATGGTACGGCTGACAGGATTTGAGGCGGTGAACGCCTCGCTCTACGATCGCTCCACTTCGATTTTCGAGGGCATTCGTTCTGCTGTCCGGATGAGTCGCGGGCGATCCGTTGCTCTTGTACCGGAAACCCTGTATCCGGGCGACCTTGAGGCGCTCGATACATTGGTGGGAGCAACCGGTATTGAATTGGTCCGCGTCCCGGCGCATGCGAAGACGGGGCAAATCGATGCAAGCGCGCTCGCATCCGCGGCAGACGAAGCGGGTGAGCGCCTGGCGGCGGTGGTTTTTCCGCAGGTGAACACTTTCGGGGTGCTCGAAGACGTGAATACACTGAGGGATTTTGCGGCCGACCATGGCGCAAAATCAATTGCGGTGATCGACCCCATCCTGCTTGGTCCCGGCGGATTAAAGGCGCCTTCCGACTACGGTCGCGAGGGGGCGGGCGCGGATATTATTGTCGGGGAGGCCCAGCATCTGGCTCTCCCGCCGAATTTCGGGGGGCCGGGACTCGGCTTGTTCGGCGTGCGGCTCAATGATAAGGATCGCAACGGCGTGCGCGCCGCGCCGGGCCGCTTTATCGGAAAGGCGATGGATTGCAACGGGCGGGAGTGTCGCGTGGGCGTCCTTTCCACGCGCGAACAGCACATCCGGAAAGATAAAGCGACATCCAATATCTGTTCGAACCAGGCCTTTGTGGCCACGCTGGTCGGGGCAGCGCTGCTTGAACGCGGCGACCCCGGCTTGGAGGCCATTGGCGTAACGATGCGGGAAAAAGCCGCGCGGGCGGCGGACGCCCTTACGCGTCTGGCGGGTGTTGCCCCGGCTTTCCCCGAAAGTCCCGGTTATAATGAGCTGACTTTGGAGCTGCCGGTTCCCGTAAAGCGGGTGATGGAGGAAGCGTCAAAACGCGGGCTTTCGGCCGGCGCCGATGTTTCCGATCGCATTGCAGGCGGACGCAATTTGCTCAAGCTTTCTTTTTCCAACCGCGAACAGAATCTGGACGGGCTCGTGGAGTGTTTGTCGGCGGTGCTGCCCGAAGGCGATGCCGGCGAGCCAGCTCAATTGCAGTCGCTCGGCGAGGATTATCTGCGCGGCAATCCGCCCGGGCTGCCCGCTTACGACGCGGATACGGTGGTCGATTACTACAAACAGCTGGGCGACCTCAATGTGAGCCCGGACGACGGGTGCTACCCGCTCGGGTCCTGCACGATGAAGTATAACCCCCGCCTCAATGATTGGGCTGCAAACTTGCAGGGCTTTACCGATATGCACCCCCAGGCCCCGGTCGAAGACGCGCAGGGCTGCCTGTATGTATTGCACGAAATTGAAAGCTGGTTTCGAAAGATGACCGGTTTGCCGGCCGTAACCACGCAACCGGTGGCGGGCGCGCAGGGCGAACTCGTTGGCCTGAAAATGTTCCAGGCCTATCACGAAGACCGGGGCGAAAAACGGGATGTTATTTTCATTCCGCACTCCGCCCACGGAACAAATTTCGCTACGGCGACAATGGCCGGGTTTACCGGGAAGCTGGGCAAGATCGTCTACCTTGAAGCGGACACGGAAGGACGTGTGTTAAATGAAGACCTGGACAAGCGTCTGGAGGAATACGGTTCCCGCCTTGCGGGCATCATGATTACCAATCCGAACACTTCCGGGATTTTCGAAACGTCCTTTAAGGAAATTGCCGCCAAAGTGCACGCTGCCGGCGGACTGGTCTATATGGATGGCGCGAATATGAACGCGATAGCGGGCTGGGTCGACCTCAATGCGCTGGGAGTCGATGCGGTGCACAACAACTTGCACAAGACCTGGACCATTCCCCATGGAGGCGGCGGCCCCGGTGACGCCATCGTTGCTGTGAGCGAGCGCCTGGCCCCCTATTTGCCGGGATATAACATCGAATATGACGGCGAGCGCTATTATCCGGTCCGACCCTCGAAATCCATCGGCTCCTTCCACCGGCATTGGGGGAATTTCGCCCATAAGGTGCGCTGCTATACGTATTTGCTCCGGCTCGGACGCGAAGGCGTGCGGCGGATGGCGGCGGTGTCCGTGCTGAGCGCGCGTTATTTGTATGAATCGCTGCGCGAGGATTATGCAGTCCTGCCGACGGGTTCCGACGACGAGCCCCGGATGCACGAGTTTATCCTGACGTTGAAGTCCGGGGATTTCGAGGCGTTGGAGGCAGTCGGTTTGCGCAAAGCCGATGTCGCTCCGCGTGTTGGGAAAATGTTTCTCGATTTCGGCTTCCATGCGCCGACGGTCGCATGGCCGGAGCCGATGGGGCTGATGATCGAACCCACCGAGAGCTACACAAAAGCCGAGCTCGACCGGTTTGCTGAAGCTGTTCGAGCCATACGCAGGCTGGTGCGTGAGTGCCCGGAAGCCTTTAAAACGGCGCCTCATTTTACCCCGATTGATCGGGTGGAAGAAGTCGAAGCCAATCGGGAAATTTGCCTCTCCGAAGCACTCACATCACTGCCCGAGCTGAATGCTCCGCGCATACCGACCCGTGAGCTCGCGGCAATGTCCGTCGATGCGATATATGAGCGAATCATTGAAGCGGCTCGCAGTAATTGACTTCCCGCTTTTTCCAAGGGAAGAACTACAGATTGCGGAACCACTAAAAACTTATTTTCTTCCAAGGGACTAAAGGTAAGCGGGATCGGGTTGTGCCAAAAGAAAAAAGCGAAATTGGCACACCCGGCAGGACTCGAACCTGCAACCCCCTGATTCGAAGTCAGGTGCTCTATCCAATTGAGCTACGGGTGCCTGAAAGAACGTGAACATAGACAGAGACAGCGGTGCGAATCAAGGGGGAAATGCCCCGGCGGCGCACGGTTTAATCCGCGCCGCGTCGGTTGACCACAATTTCCGTCGGCCAGGCGGCGGGACTTAGATCGAGCAGGTAAGTGACAGTGGAGGCTATATCCTCCGGGGCAATATAGTCCGATCCGGAGACCCCGGTCATAGGGGTGGATACAAGGGCGGGACAGACGGCGGCCACGCGAATTCCGTCTTCCGCCCCCTCATCCGCCATCGCTTTGCTCAGGGCCTGCATCCCGTGTTTGGAGGCGCTGTAAATGCCGGAACCGGACCAGGCCTCGACGCCGCACAGAGAGGAGATGTTGATAATGGCGCCGCGCAAGCCGGCGCCTTTATCCACTGCCTGCTCCGCCATGATCCGATAGGCCTCCCGTGAGCACCAGTAGGCGGAATACAGGTTGGTGCGCAGTACGCGGTCAAAAGTTTCGGTAGTGGTGTCGACGATCTTTCCGCCTGCTCCTACGCCGGCATTGTTTACCAGAACATCAAGTCGTTTCCAGCGGGAGCTGCTTTCCCGGATGAGGCTGAGGCAATCTTCCTCGCGGGAAACATCGGCTGTTACGGGCAGAGCCTCCACGCCGAACTTGCTTTCGAGCTCTTTCGCAACTTTTTTGTTTTCCGCTTCACGGCGGCCGGCAATGACCACTCGCATCCCCTGTGCCGCAAGAGCGCGGGCAATGGCGGCGCCAATGCCGCTGTTGCCACCGGTTACCAGGGCGACGGATTGGCTTTTGCTGAATGCTTGTTGCGTCGGCATAGTGATTACTCAGAACTTACGGCTCAGCTTAAAAGGGGGAGTTGAAGCGTTCAAGTAAAATGGCGAATGCATTGTAGCCACCATGGAGAACGATGGCGAGGATGAAGAAGGGGGCTCCTTCTTCTGTGCGCGGGGGGCGGTTTTTGCGGTGGATGGTTGACCAGATTCCGGCGACACCGAGGCCGGCTACCAGGCTGCATCCGGTGTGCAGGGCAATTCCGAAGCTCCAGCGCCAAGCGACGAGGGTCGGGCCGGGATCCGGGATATACACTTTGAGATACAGGAAATTCTCTATTACGGCGAAGACAAGGCCTCCGGCAAAGGCACAAAGCAGAATCTGCACGCGGTTGCGTACGACATACGGCAGGCGCTCAACCAGAATAAGGATGGGCATGATCTTTGCCATCTCTTCGACGGCCGGACCGAATACGGTAAGCGCAAGAATACTGAAGGAGGTTTGGCCGCTGCCCCAGAATGCGCCGACGACTGCGGCGGGACCTGCCGCGAGGGCGCAGGCAAGAATGATCAGCCAACTGCGTAGTGCTCCGGTTTGATCCCGGCCTTCTTCCAGCCAGTCGGCGTAGCGGTTGCCGGCGGCGCCGTCCGCTTGCGGCTCAGTGGTAACGGAATCCGCGGGATCTTTGCCGCCTCGGCGCCTGGAAGAGGACGGGCGAATGTGTGGTTCGTCAAAAACGGATGGAGAAGAGCCTCGACGTTTCATCCTGGTCAAGAAGAGATGAGGGGGTGTCAGGCTCTTATCATTCTACGGTTATGCTTCGGTGGATGCGCTCTTGACGCGGTAGCAGGTGCCTGAGCCGAGAATGGTGACCATCATGGCCTTTTTCGAGTCGGCAGTGGAGCCGCTGACATTTGCGAAATCAATTCGCAGGTTCGTGATGGCATCGCAGTTTTTCCCGGCTGCCTGTTCCTTGAGTTGTTGCAACACTTCGCGTCGAGCGCGATCGGCTATTTTTGTGAAGGAACGGACCTCTCCGCCGATGAGGTTGACCAGTTTGCCGAGGAAGCTGCGGAAGTGATCGATTCCAATCGTGACTTCAGCGACCACCATGCAGGGCTCAACGGCGGGGTCGGCTACGTCGGTAAAATATTTTCCGTTGGACAGCGAAAAGGGCCCGGTCTGCTCCGCTCGGCGTGCAAGCCTTTTTTCGTGCGCCTTCGCAACAAGGCTGCCCGTCAGAGCCCAGAGCCCGAGGAAAGCGAGCGGAATGGCGAGAGTGAAAAGAAGTTCCATAAGTATCTGATGCAGGCCTTGCAGCGGGATGCCCTCATTCGTCTGATTTTGGAATTATCGGATCGGGGAGGCCGGTCTTTGCGGAGGCGGCGTTGGAATCCGGGATGCCCTCGACGTAGACCGCCGTGCCGTAAGCATACAACTCAGCGGCTCCCTGACTGACGGCGCTTGTGCTGAAGCGGACATTGACGATGGCATTTGCGCCGAGTTCCGAGGCTTGGCTCATCATGCGCTCCACAGCCGTGCGACGTGATTCGGTGAGCAGTTCAGTGTAACCTTTTAATTCACCTCCGACGAGGTTTTTGAGGCCGGCGGCAATATCCCGCCCGAAGTGTTTTGCCCGGACGACGTTTCCCTGGACAATGCCAAGGCTCTGGGTGACGGCGTAGCCTGGGATGGTTTCAGTGTTTACAAGGATCATTATCCGGCCATTGCGTCGTTTTTTTTGAACGGGTCAATAAAAAACCGGGTGGAGGTCGAGGCGAGCGGCGACGATTGTAGCGACCGGCTTTAC
>JBKGYB010000060.1:0-9579 GCA_046546295.1 Opitutales bacterium
AGCGGGTTTATCCCGCGATCCGGGGCGCCAAGACAGACCGAGGCCGCAACGATCCCGGCATAAAACCATCCGCCCCCGCTGAGGCGGGACGCAAGCGCATCAGGAATCAGGAATCAAAAATCCGGCGCAGCCGGTCACCCCAATCCCGTAGCGACCGGGTTTCCCCCCTCCGGGGCCGCTTCCAGCCCGTAGGGCCTACAGGCCGGAGGGTAGCCCTACGGGCGGAGGCCGGGATCAGGGGTCCGACCGCCCCGGGAAACTACTCGTAATCCGCTCTCCTCGCCCGTCGCCCGGTTTCCGCCGGCTCAAGACTCCCCCGAAAACCCGAAGATGGTGTCACGCAAACTTCACAGAGGCAAGGAGTCCAGCGGGGCTGGTTCCCCTCGCTTGGCTCGGCGGGATTTTATTCATTTTCAGCATCCGGCTTGTCAGGGGGTTTTTCCAAGGCAGGCTCCTCTACGTCTTCACTGCCGAGCCGGATTTTTTCACGCAGTCCTTCGACGCGCCATTCATATTCGAGACCTTTAAGCAGGCTTACGCCCATGCCAAGCAGCAAAAAGGTGAAGGGCAATGCGGCGGTGATCGCCATCTTTTGCAGGGCTTCGAGGCCGCCTGCTTGTAACAGCACGGCTGCCATTCCAGAGATTATCAGCCCCCAAACAATTTTTTTTACAGCAGGCGGACGGAGTTTGCCGCCTGAAGTCATCATCGACAGCACGTAGGTTGCCGAATCCGCGGAGGTAATGAAAAAGACCCCCAAAAGCAGAATTGTTATCAAGCTTAAGACCGGTGTGAGTGGAAACAATTCATACAGGTGAAACAGGCCGGTCGAAACGTCGTCGCCAATGGTTTCAGCAATGCCTTGGGAGGCGCCAAACTCGAATTCAAAGGCCGATCCGCCAAAGGCGCTGAACCAAAGAAAGGTCAGCAAGACCGGAACGACAAGCGCCCCGCCAACAAACTCGCGAATCGTCCGGCCACGCGAAATGCTGGCCACGAAAAGACCCACAAAGGGCGCCCACGCGATCCACCATGCCCAGTAAAAGAACGTCCATGCATGTGTCCAATCATGGCCTTCGAAAGGGTTTGTGGAAAGGCTCATTTCCACAAAGCCCGTAGCGAAATCAGCGATCCCCTGAGTCAGAATATTCAAGATTGTAAGCGTTGGTCCAATCACGAAAACGAAGCTGAGCAAAGTCAGCGCAAGAACGATATTGGTCTTGCTCAGGATCTGAATGCCTTTTTCCACCCCGGTCATCGTGGAAATCATGAACAGCACGGTGACAACGGCAATAACCGCTAGAATCGTTCCCGTGCCCGTTGGAATGCCAAAGACCTCGCCGAGCCCTGAAGTGATTTGCATGGCGCCGAGCCCGAGGGAGGTGACAATCCCGAACAGCGTTGCAAAAACCGCGAGGATATCGATCAAATATCCGGGGCCGCCGTGGATCCGTTCGCCGAGAAGCGGATAGAAGCAGCTTGAAATCAGCGGCGGCATGCCCCGGCGAAATGAAAAATACGCGATTGAAAGGCTCATCGTGATGTACACGGCCCACGGGGTAACGCCCCAATGGAAGAAGCTGTATTGCATGGCCTGGCGGGCGGCCTCCGCGGTTTCCGGCTCAGCTCCTGGAGGAGGCTTCAGGTAATGACTCATCGGTTCGGCTACACCCCAGAAAATAAGGCCGATCCCCATGCCGGCGGCGAACAACATGCTGAACCAGCCGAAGTAGGAAAACTGCGGGCGTTCTTCCTGCCTGCCCAAACGGACGGAGCCATAACGCCCGAGTGCTAGATAGAGACTGAAAATCAAAAACAAAAGGGTGGCTCCGAGGTAGGCCCAGCCGAATCCCGCAAGGATTGCGCCGTGCATCCATTCAGCTGTTTTCAGAAAAGCTTCCGGCATAAGGACACCGGGCACTCCGAAAACGAGGGCTATGCCCAGGGAAACCCAAAATACCAGATGCTGTTTCATAATCCGTTTAAGTAGCGTCAATACAGGTATGTTTCCAATTTCCGCTCATGGAATAATCAGAATGGAGCGGTGGGTGCGATAGGGCAGAATTTCGGCGACAGTCCCGCGAAGAAATCCCTTTGATCCCGCTGCCCGTTTTCGTCCGACTACGATAAGGTCGGCATTATGACGATATGCGCTGTTCAGGATTGCCCGAATGACCGAGCCTTCGGCGACTTCAGCCCTCACCGCGAGATTGGATTTGCCGTAGATCCGCGCCAACTCCACCAGATGCGCTTCAGCTGCAGCGTGGCGGCTGCGATTCGTCGCCGGATCCGGAGCGCGCTCGCGCACATGCAGCAGTATCAACTCCGCGGCCTTGGCTGAAGCAGCTCCCAAGGAGGGGGGAGCGCGCTTGTCAACGCTCTCGAAATCAGTTGCATGAAGGACGCGTTGAAGCGAGGATTCGCTGATATCCGAATCCTGTTTTGAAATCAGGATCGGTTTCCGGCAAAGGCGGAGCATGTCGGTGTCCGGTCCGCCGAGCAGGGTGCGCTTCAGCCAGGATTTTTCCCGCCAAACAAGGCACAGCAAGCCTTGCCCATCGGCGGACACAAGGTTGCAAACCATATTTGCCACGCCACCGCCGCCCAGAACCTCCGTCGCAACTTCGAGTCCGACCGCTTCGAAAATTTCTTTCCGCCCGGCCAACTCCGTGCGGGCCAGGTCCGGGCGAACCCCGTCCGTTCCGCCGGCGCAATGGACAAGTACGACTCGCGGCATTCCAATCGCGGCAAGCAGCGCGGCAGTGCCCTCGACCCGCCGACGGCTTTCCTTGAAACTCAACGGCAAAACGGCCTGCTCAAATCCATGCATCAGATAAATTCCTGGTTGTGTGCCGCGTGATTCGCTTCAATTTTTTTAATGTCGGCAGCAGTTCGCTTTGCATTCTTCAAATACCGCCGCTGTCGTGGACAGCTCCTGACATTTTCAAAAGATTCCCTGCTGTCAACGGCACAGCGATCCGGATTCCGTTTATCGCCGCTCTTTAAAAAAGAATTTGCGCTACATAATTGCTTTTCCCGCCGGTGCGGAGAATAATCCCCGACAATTATGAAATGGCGCCGATGAAGACGGAATTTCCAAAGGTTGCGATGTTGGCGCCGATATCGTGGCGCACGCCGCCGCGGCACTACGGCCCTTGGGAGCTGGTGGTCTCCTTGATCACCGAAGGGCTGGTCGCGCGCGGCGTGGATGTTACGTTGTTTGCGACCGCCGATTCGCTCACGCGCGCCAAATTGGCGGCCGTATGTCCGAGACCCTGCAGCGAGGACGCCTCGCTCGATTCGAAGGTCTGGGAAAGCCTGCACATATCTCATCTTTTCGAGCGCGCCGCCGAGTTTGACTTGATCCACAATCATTTCGATTTTCTTCCCTTGTGTTACAGCGCACTGGTAAAAACGCCGGTACTCACGACTCAACACGGGTTTTCGAATGAAAGGATTTTACCGGTTTACAAAAAATATGACGGGCGCAGCCATTACGTTTCCATCAGTCTGGCGGATCGGCATCCGGAGTTGAACTACATCGCGAATGTCTATCACGGGATCGACATGGACCAGTTCCGGGTGGCTCCGGAAAAAAGCGACTACCTGCTCTTCTGGGGACGCATTCATCCGGACAAGGGGACTGCTGAAGCGATTGAACTCGCGCGTCGTGCGAATCGTCGCTTGCTGATCGCCGGAATCATTCATGACAACGATTATTTCGTCAGGGAGGTGGAACCCCACATCGACGATGATCGCGTCCAATACCTCGGGGCGGTCGGTCCGGACCGGCGTGCCGAGATTCTTGGTCGCGCGCGGGCGTTGATTCACCTGATCAATTTCAACGAACCCTTCGGCCTGAGCGTGGTCGAGGCGATGGCTTGCGGCACGCCCGTGATTGCGTCGCCGCGCGGATCCATGCCCGAGATCATTGAACCCGGGGTCAACGGGGCCCTCGTCGGCAATCCTGATGAAGCGGGACGCGCGGTTGGGGAGGTCGCTGCCCTTGACCCCGTATCGATTCGCAAGTCCGTGGTGGCGCGCTTCGGACGCGAGCGAATGGTGGACGATTATCTGCGGGTCTACAAAAAGCTGCTCAAGTTACATCACTTGAAGTGAGCGGAAACAAAAGAAAATGTTTCGGGCTCGCCTTTGTAGGAGAACAGGCTTATGCTGCGGGAATTCTTTGATTATTCCGGCTCACATCCGAAAGGTGAAACCGGGGAGAACGTAAAAAGAATGTGCCTGTCAGGCAAACCCTTATGAAATCAGTTGAATCATCATTCAAGCGTATAGCATTTGTCGGTGACTATGTGCCGCGCCAATGCGGGATCGCCACCTTTACGGCGGATCTGCGCGAATCGCTCGCCGCCGCGTTTTCAGATACGGCTTTTTTCGTCGTTCCCGTCAACGACCGTCCCGAAGGCTACGAATATCCGCCGTCGGTCCGCTTCGAGTTTCAGGAGCAGGATCTCGATACCTACCGCCGAGCCGCCGATTTTCTCAATATCAACAATGTCGAGCTGGTCTCGGTTCAACACGAGTACGGCATCTACGGGGGACCGGCCGGCAGCCACCTGCTGACCCTGCTCGAAGATCTGCGCATGCCGGTTGTGACCACTTTTCACACGGTTCTCAAAGATCCCGATCCCGACCAGAAGCGGGTTTTGAAGCGAGTGGCCGAGCTGAGCGCCCGGGTGGTGGCAATGGGGCAAAAGGGCGTCGAATTCCTCAATACCGTTTACGGCGTGCCCCTGAATAAAATCGACTTGATCCCCCATGCCATTCCCGATGTCTCGTTTTCCGAGCCGGCTACCTACAAGGAACGGTTCGGGGTCGAGGGAAAGACCGTTCTGCTGACATTCGGCCTGTTGTCTCCCAACAAAGGGATCGACTGCGCGATTCGCGCCCTGCCGGCCATCGTCAGGAAATATCCCAACGTGGTGTATCTGGTGCTCGGGGCCACGCACCCTCACCTTCTTGCGCGCGAAGGTGAAAGTTATCGCCTCTCACTGCAACGCCTGGCTGAAGCCTGCGGGGTGGAAAACCACGTTATATTCTACAACCGCTTTGTAAGCATTGATGAACTCACCGAGTTCATCGGCGCGGCCGATATTTACATCACGCCCTATCTGAATGAGGCGCAAATCACTTCCGGTACGCTTGCCTACTCCTTCGGCGCCGGCAAGGCCGTGGTCTCCACGCCCTACTGGCACGCGTCCGAACTGCTGGCCGACGGACGCGGCGTGCTGGTTCCGTTCGGCGACAGCGAAGCGATCGCCCGCGAGGTCATTGCATTGCTCGGCGACGACAAACGCCGCCACGCGATGTGTAAAGCCGCCTACGCGCGGGGAAGGGAAGTAACATGGCCCCGGGTGGCAAAACGCTACATGGAGGCGTTCAACACGGCTCGCAGCGGGCTGGAAAGCAGCCCGAAAAAATTCTTTGCCTCGCGCACCCTGTCCCGGGAGCCCTACCAACTGCCGCCTCTCAATCTCAACCACCTGTTGCACCTCACCGACAATACAGGCATCTTTCAGCACGCGATCTTTAACGTCCCCAACTACGATCACGGCTATTGCACCGACGACAATGCCCGCGCTTACATCTTAACCGCGTTGCTCGACGAGCTCGGCGAAGCCAAGAGCCGTCCCCGTCCAAGAATGGCAGCCTGTTACCTGGGGTTCCTGTGGCACGCTTTTAATCCGCCGCTCAACCGCTTTCGTAATTTTATGAGTTTCGACCGTCGCTGGCTTGAAGAGCAGGGGTCCGAAGACAGCCATGCGCGCGCTCTGTGGGCGCTGGGAACCGCGCTGGGAAGCGCTGCCGACGAAGGGCATCGCCGGCTGGCCGCATGTCTGTTCGAACAGGCGCTGCCCCCGGTCCTGGAATTCACCTCGCCGCGCGCCTGGGCCTTCACGCTCATTGCCATTCAGGAGTATATGAAGCGCTTCGCCGGCGATCGGACCGCCGCCCGGATACGAGGGGAACTAATGGAGCGCTTGCTTGAGCTTTACCGGAAAACCGCCGGTGACGACTGGCCGTGGTTTGAAGACTCCGTCAACTACGACAATCCCAAGTTGTCGCACGCCCTCGTCATCAGCGGCTATTGGACGCAAAACAAGGAAGCGTTCGACGTAGGCTTGAAAACCCTTCGCTGGCTGGTGGATATACAGACCGCCCCGTCCGGATGTTTCAGTCCGGTCGGCTCCAACGGCTTTTTCCCTCGGGGAAAAGAGAAAGCCCGGTTTGATCAGCAGCCCCTCGAAGCACACGCAATGGTGTCCGCCTGCCTGGAAGCGTTCCGCCTGACCCGGGACAAGCTCTGGTGGCGGGAGGCCGTGCGCGCTTTCGAGTGGTTTCTCGGCCGCAACGATCTTGGCACGCCGCTCTACGATCCGGCTACCGGTGGCTGCCGCGACGGACTTCATCCCGACCGCGTCAACGAAAACTTCGGAGCGGAATCCAGCCTGTCCTTTTACATGAGCCAGGTCGAAATGCGACTCGCCCAGCGCGCTCTGCACGCCCTTGAAGATCGGGAGGCAACCGACCCCGGAAATGACCCGGGCCCGTCGGATGCTCCGGGTCAACGGCCCTCCACATGAAGATAAAACGCCATTCCCTGACAATTGTTCCGGCGCGCGACCGCGTTTTGATTCGTCCGTTCCTTCCCACTGAGGAACGCGCGCGGGAGATCGCGGATCGCGTTCTCGCTCTGCCCGGCCGGGAGGTCGCCCGTCTTCTCGCGAATGTCGAACGCCAGTTCAGCGACCGTCACTTCGACATCGAGTCCGTATTCCGCCGCAATTTTGAAGCCATGCGCTCGGTCCTGCCGCAGGAACACGCGCTTTCCGAAAAAACAAAACTTCTACTCGGATCGTATTTCTCCAGTGAATACGCCCTTGAATCAGCCGCGCTGTTTAACCCATCCATCATAGCGCATCCCGACCAGTCAGGGGTTCCGTCCGGATCCATCCGGTTCATCATGAGCCTGCGCGCCACCGGGGAAGGGCACATCTCCTCCATTGAATTCCGCAGCGGCGTTATCAACAGGGCGGGGCATGTGACGGTGGTTGCCGCGGGTGATTTTGTCACTGAACCGACGCTTGTGCCGGACCCGGCCTATGATAAAGCGCTGTTCGCCTTAAAACTCGACGAGATGCGGGATCACACGTCCGTGAGCGACCGGGTGCTTGCGCCCTTGCCGGAACAATTCAGCCGCTCCCAGCTCCTCGAGTCGATCCAAAATTTCAAGGTACAACTCGGAAGGGAGTTCAACCAGGAGCAAGAACGATCGATCTCGGCCATCCGCTGGCTGGCGGAATCCAACTATGAAGTGCGGTTCGATCCCGATATACAACTTTCCGAACGCATCATTTTTCCCGCTTCAAGCAACGAAAGCAACGGCATAGAAGACGCCCGCTTCGTGCGCTTCACCGATAATGACGGCGAAGTCACTTACTATGCCACTTATACCGCCTACAACGGTCAGGCCATCCTGCCGCAGATGCTCGAGACGAAGGATTTCCTGCATTTTGACATTCGTACGCTAAACGGACCGGCCGCTCAGAACAAAGGCATGGCCTTGTTTCCGCGCCGGATTAACGGGCGCTACGCGATGATCGGGCGCCAGGACAATCAGAACCTTTTCCTCATGTCCTCCGACCATCCGCACTTCTGGTACGACGCCGACAAAATACTTGGTCCGGAACAGCCATGGGAGTTCGTGCAGATGGGGAATTGCGGCTCACCTATCGAGACGGACCATGGCTGGTTGCTTCTTACACACGGAGTGGGCCCCATGCGACGCTATTGCGTGGGCGCGGTCCTGTTGGATTTGAAAGACCCCTCGCGCGTCATTGGCCGCCTTAAAAAGCCGCTCCTCGAACCGAAAGAGAACGAACGCGAAGGTTATGTGCCCAACGTTATTTACACCTGCGGCGGCATGCTGCATAACGGCACACTGTTCATTCCCTACGCAATGTCCGACTATGCCTCCAGCATGGCAAGCGTTCGCTTGGACGAACTGCTGAACGCCATGGCATGACGGGGAGGTTTTTCAGTTCATTTTAAAACGTCGAGGCTGCCGCGACTTGATGATGGGCAAAAGATGGGAATGGTCCGAGTCGGAGGGTATTTCGGGTCATTTCTGAATCTTTCTTAGTACATAGGTGCGCCACATTGAATAGCCGGGCAGGAAATCCCTTGATTTAACGATGCTGAAGCCTGCCTGGTCGAACTCGTTTTCAATTGTTGCCCGTTTGACAAAAAAGCGGTTTCTGCTGCTTCTGTCCTCTCTTTGAGTTTTGATGGTGTAAAATTTATGCTCTATTGCGTGCGCATCAACTATGCAGGAGAAGGAGGGATTAAATTACGAACATTTTTGGAATGATTCCCATGTCAGCTGGTTCGCTCCGTCGAACCCGTCCTGCGGATGGGTTCTCATCCCTCGCTCGCATCGCGACACCGGTGTTTGATTGTAAAAACGTATACACACAGGCACTGGAACGGTTCAGCTGTCGGAACCGCCGGGCTCGACTTGGATGAAATCGAGGAGGCTTTCGGGGTGCACTCGGCGCGTCTGCGCCTCGGGATAGGCTTCGGTGAACGATTTCGGCAGACGACCTTTGCCTGGCTTGCGTTTGATTTCGGCGGCCAACAGTCCGGACTCGGATTCTTCGACGTAATCGACCTCCTGCCGCTGGTGTGAACGCCAAAAGTAGGCGCGAACATCACGGCGGGCGTTTTGCAGCGCCTTAAGCCGTTCGACAATGACGAAATTCTCCCAAAGCCCACCCAGATCGGTTCGCAGATCCACGGGGTTCAGATTGTTGATGAGCGCGTTGCGCAGGCCAACATCCCAAAAATAGACCTTGCGCATTCTTTTGAGTTCATTCCGCAGGTTGCGACTGAAGGGAGGAAGCCGAAAGACGACGAAGGCTTGTTCGAGAACAATGAGGTAGTTTTCGACAGTGGCCTTGTCGACGCTGAGCAACTGGCCGAGTTCGGGCAGTGAGACTTCGCCGCCCAGCTGGAGGGCGAGCGCACGGAGCAATTTGTCGAGAACCTCTGGCTTGCGAATATCCTTCCAAGCCAAAACGTCCTGGTAGAGGTAGCTCCCGGTCAATTCCCTGAGGATCTCTCCGGCGCGTCCTTGCCCAGCGGTCACTACGGCCGGATACATGCCATAAATGAGCCGCGAATCCAACATGCGTTTTGTTTCCCGCTCGGTCTCGTGGCTTCTCAGCTCTCCGAGAGATAGCGGATGCAGATGGAACTCAAATTTCCGCCCGGTAAGCGGCTCGGCGGTTTGATTGGCCAGTTCGAAGGAGGAGGATCCGGTCGCAACAATCTGCTTCTCCGGCATGGCGTCGACCGCCAGCTTCAAAGTGAGACCGATGTCTTTGATCCGCTGCGCTTCGTCGATGACGACCAGGTCGCTTTTTCCGAAAAGATACTTCAGTTCGGTCGAAGACGCTCCGGTCAAATCGTGCCGGATATCCGGTTCGTCGCAATTCAGGTAGGTCCGCTCTCCATCGAATTCGTCAAGGATTTGTCGCACAAGAGTCGTTTTTCCAA
>JBKGYB010000061.1:0-9555 GCA_046546295.1 Opitutales bacterium
CGGGCAATGCGCTTTTTTGCTTTTTACAAGCAGCGCCGCCCCCGCCGCAACGAGCAATACAATGATGAGCGCAAGGATGACTCGGGATCTTTTTTTCATGACGCTGTTTTACTCCAAGTGCTTCTTGATTTCCTCCGGGTCCGTAGCTTTGCCGCTCAGCTTGACTTCGCCATCGACAGCCAGCGCCGGGGTCATCATCACCCCGTACTCCATAATGGCATTGATATCGGTTATTTTCTCGATCTCATAATCGATTCCCATTTCTTGCGCGGCAGCTTCCGCGTTTTCAGTCAGTTGCTGACATTTTGGACAGCCGGTTCCAAGTATCTGTATTTTCATAGTGCTTTACCGAAATAAGTTGCAATCGAATGCGAGGCCAAATCCACCATGGTTTCCCGTCACGAGCTAGGTCGAAACAGATGGACGTGTCCAACGAAATCGCGCGTGATTCGGATCGGGTGGTGACGGTCTGAGAGATCAATCGCCCCCTGTTCGGTTGCGCGTTGCAGTGCCAATAGGCGTGCCGCTGCTCACTTCTATATGAGGGCCTGTTCGTCAGGTTTCTCTGGAACTGTCCTTCCCTCGCCTCCCGCAGGGCCTTGGACGTCGAACCCTCTCTTCCGCGCATAGATGTCCATGACTTCCGCGATCATCAGGAACACGGGGAGAGCGACCAACGCTCTGAGCAACGTGAAGCGCCAACCGAGAAAGCTCGCCTCGAAGAACATCAAGGGCAGCTTCAGTGATGAAAATGCCCCGAGATAAATAAACACGTTCCGCAGGCTACATCCTTTTTGCCTGAGGAGGTGGGCAACCGGAAACGCCGCATAAAGCGGCCCACCTTGAAACATGGCGAAAAGGATCACGAAAAAAGCGCCTTTCCGCCCCGACTGTTCTCCCAAATGCTTCTGGATCCAAGGCATGGGAAGCCACGCGTCCAGCAGACCGATTAGAACGAACAGGCAGGGAATAAAAACAAGCAATCGGCCAGAGAACGCCGTGAACTCTTTTCCCAGCCGATCTGCAATGGGAGCATCAATGAAATGCAACACCGCCAACGCTACCGCGAACAGCACGGCGATCCAATAGCCAAGCGCGATACGAGGCTTTTTTTTCATAACACCATACCAATCAGCAGTCCGATTCCCAAGGCGCCAAGGAAAGACAACGCATTTCGCAAAAGGGCCAGACGCCATCCAAGAAAGGTCCGCTCAACCGGGAAAGTAAGAACGCCCACCATCATCAAAGTGGTCGTGAAGACAGCGACGACGCCCAAAGCCACTCCTTGTTCGACCAAAATTCCGGCCAGCGGATAAGCTATCGGGCCTGGAATCAAGGCTACCGAGCCGGTGACGGCAGCCAGCAACGTCCCCGATAACACGGACGACTGTCCAAGTGCTGCCCCAATTGCCGCACTGGATACGAAGGATAGTAATACGCTGACCATCACAATCACGATCAGAAATTGAGGGATGACGTTGAGGAGCATCGTCGCGCCTTTGTGAAGGCCCCGGAGCGTCTTCTCTCGATTGATGGCAAAAGAGGCGATGACGGCCAGCGCGGTCACAGCGAGTAGGTCTGAATCTTCGAACATAGAATCTGAAATCGTTATGCTGAAAAACGCTTTCTGTAAAGAAACGATCCGTCACTGGAAAGTCCCTCATTCGATGCAGCGGTGGGGCGTGCATCCCCACTGCGCTTCCGCACGATTAAATGAACCCGCCTTGAAATGTAGCTGGAGCCCGGTTCTGGGACAGGCTCTATTTGGTTTCAGTGGATGCACGCTTGAAGCTGAGGCTGTAGAAAACGGGAACGAGGTAGAGCGCAACGAGCACTTCGAGGGCGAGCCCGCCAATGGCACTGGCGGCCATGGGGCGGAGCAGCTCGCCGCCGCTTTCGAGGGCGAAGGCGAGCGGCACGAAGCCGAGAATGACCGGTATGGTGGTCATCAGGCGGGGGCGCATGCGGATGATGGCGGCCTCGCGGATGGCGGACAAGGGTGCCTCGCCCCCCTCAATGCGGGCGCGGGCGGTTTCGATCAGAAGCACCGCGTCGTTAACGTTGGCGGCGAGAACGACCATCACGCCGATTATGACGGTGGCTCCGAAAGCGGAGCCGGTGAGGAAAAGTCCGTAGCCCATGCCGGCGAGACAAAAGGGCATGGCCAGAAGCACGAGCAGGGGCAAACGGAGACTGTTGAATTGGACGGCCAGAACGAGGAAAGAAAAGAAGACCGCATAGCCGATGAGTTGCCCAACCACTGCTTTCATATCCGCCATTTGCTCGGCAGTGCCGCTGATTTTCCAGAAATAACCGGAGGGCCAGTTGATCGTGTCGAGCGCCGATTCCACAGCGGCTCGCCCGGTGGCGAGATCAACTTCATCTGTGTCCGTCCGGACAATCACCTGCTTGGTCTGATCGCGACGGGTGATCTCCACCGGTCCGGCGGCGCGTCGCACTTCAGCTACTTCCCTGAGCCGGACATAGCCGCCGTCGGGAAGCGCGACGATCAGGTTTTCAACATCATCGCGGGAACTCAGCTCGCGCTCCGGAACGATCACTCGCAGGTCGAAAACTTCGTTACCCTCCCGGTATTGAGTTACGACCCGCCCGCCGATATAGCCGCGTAGAGTAGCGGCGATTTCACTCACGCTAAGACCAAGCTCGCCCGCTCGGAGACGGTCGATTTCGACCTGCCACTCCGGCTTGCTGAAATCGAGCGAAACATAAACGTTTGTGAGAGCGGACGAATCTTTGAGCTGGTCCGCGACCTGATTGGCTGTGCGGAAGAGTTTTTCCATGTCGCTGCCGTTGATCTCGACTTCGAGTTCGGATTGCCCGCCCTTGCGAATTCCCCGCATATTGCTCTGATTGACCATAAGTCGCGCCCCCGGCGCGGCCAGTTTCGCCACTTTGGGCCGCAGCTGTTCGACGTATTCGACGGTATCGATGTCCCGTTGATCCGGCGCGACCAGCTCAATGTCGATCTGCCCCTCGTTGCCGATCTTTTTCGTGTAGAGCCCGCGCTCCGCTCCGCCAACAAGACTGAAGTAAGCGTCCACCACGGGATCGTCACGCAGAAGGGCCTCGATTTGACCGGCAATGACATCCATGCGCTCAAGCGCGGCGCCAGCGGGCATGCGCATCTTCACCGTAATCCGTCCGTCGTCAACTGAAGGAAGAAACTCGGAGCCACTCCGCTGAAACGCCAGCACACCGCCCGCTGCCAGAAGAAGAAACAGGAAAATAACAAAAATCCTGCGCCGAAGAGCAAAATCGATGGTGCGGGCATAACGCCGTTGTAACCATTGGTTAAAGCGATGGTTCCAGCCCTGCTGAACTCGCCCGGCGGAATGCAACAACCATGCGCCCAGCATGGGCACGAGAAAAACGGCGCAGAGCCGACTGATCAGGACGATGCTCAGAACAATCAACACCAGCTCCCGGAAGAGCAGTGTGGTCAGCCCCGGAACGATCAGGAAGGGAAGAAAAAGCGCAAAAAAAGCGAAAGTCGCCGCCAGCAGAGCGGGACCGACCTCGCGGGTGGCGGCTTGCGCCACCGCCGGGAGGCTGTCCTCAGGCCGCTCGGCCCGCAGGCGGGTTATGTTTTCGAGCACCACGGTGGACGCGTCGAGCATCACGCCAATCGCAACGACAAGTCCGCCGAGGGAAAAAATGTTGAGGGAAAACCCGGCCAGCTTCATGATGAAGAAGTTGGCGCCAACGGTTACGGGCAACACCACGGCAATGATAAAAACCTGGCGGGGACTGCCCAGAAAGAGAAAGAAGACAAGGATCACCAGGATGGCGGCCTCGATGGCGGTATTGCGCACGCCCTGAACCGAATCGTTGATATATTCCGCCTGATTTTGAACCAATTGGTAACCTAGGCCTTCCGGAAAGATTTCAGCCAGCCCTTCCAAACGCTCGCGCACGGCGGCGACGGTCGCCACGGTATTGGCATCAGCCTGTTTGATAATATTGACCTTGACTGCGGAGTTTCCGTTCAGACGGGTAATCATGCGAAGCTCCTCGTGGCTGTCCGCCACGGTGGCGATGTCCCGCAGGCGCAGTCGCCCCTGATCGCTCTCGGCGACGACGATGTCGCGTATGCCGTCGAGGTCGGTGTATTCACCCATGGTGCGAACGATGGTTTCCTCGTTGGGGCCTGTCACGCGCCCCCCCAGCATCTCGACGTTTTCTTCGCGCAGGCGGCGCTCGATCAGGGACAAGCTAAGCTGGTGCTTTTCCAGAGCCACCGGATCAATGAAAATACGAATCTCGCGCTCCAGCCCTCCCGCGATATCGACGGCGGCCACACCCCGTGCGGCGATAAGACGTTCGGACAGCCAGGTGTCGATCCAAGTGCGCAGCTCCGTCAGATCCATGCGCTCGGATTCAAAAACCGCTTGCACAACCGGAAGCTGGGAAGGGTCGGCCTTGATGATGACGGCCGGGTCCATGTCGTCCGGCAATTCCGGCAGGGCGCGCTGATAAGCCGCCAAGCTGTCTTGATAGGCGACGTCCACGTCAACGCCGTATTGAAAATTGACGTCGAGTTCATAGTTCCCTTCGAGACTACTGGAGCTCAGGTAGTCGAGCCCGTCGACGGAAGCGAGTTGGCGTTCGATGGGGTCGGCGAGGTTGCGGTCGATATCCTCCGGCGTCGCGCCCGGCCAGGCGATGCTGAGCTTGATCAGCGGATAATTGATGTCGGGCAAAAAATCGACGGGAATGCGGGCGAGGTTGAGCGCGCCGATGACGGCAAAGCCGAGCGCGATAACGGCAGTGGAGACCCGATTGGAAATGGCGGTGCGTAAGTGCATCAATTACTCGTCCTCCCCGCTTGTTTCGTTGGCATCGGCCAGACGAACCTTCGTACCGGCGCTAACACGTTCGATGCCGCGGACGATCACAGCATCGCCGGATGCAAGCCCTTCCCGGACGAGTATGCGCCCGTTTTGCTCGAAGCCGGTTTCTACTTCCCGGACGGTGGCTTTACCCTCCGCCACAGTATAAACCACGGTCTTGCCCTCCGGGTTCCGGTCGAGCGCCTCGACCGGGACGGTCAGAGCCTGCTCGACGCGCTCAAGTTCCACTCGGATGCGTCCGAAAAATCCCGGCTGGAAGTCGTGGGTCTCCAGCGGCAGGGAAGCCTCGAAGGTGCGTTGGCGGAGACGTCGGTCCAGCTCCGGGTAGGCCCGCGCCACCCGGAGATCATGGCTTTGGTCGGGAAATGCGTCGAAGCGCGCCTGGAGCGAGTCACCTTCCTTCACGGCCAGGGCGTGCTGCTCCGGCACTTGGAAGCGGAGGACGAGACTGGCGGGATCAAACAGATCGACGAGAGGCGTGCGCGGGGCAACGTATTTGCCGTCGGCCACATGCACACGGGAGACCAGTCCGGGCCAGGGAGCGCGCACATCGTAGTCCAAGCTGACTTGTTGGGCGCCTGCGAGTGCGGCGCGCGCATTTTCCAGATTGCTCCGGGCCATGTCGAGCTGTTCGGCGGGCAGTGCTTTCTCTTCAACAAGTGCTTTAGTGCGTTCGAATTCACGTTTATGACGTTCCAATTCCTCACGCGCAGCCGACAGCGACGCGACCGCCGACTCATCCCGGCCGATGCGAAGCAGGACTTCTTCGTCTTCCACTGCGTCACCCTCCCGGATCGCACAATTCATGACCGGTCCTTCGGCCGGCGAAGAGAGGGTGGCCACGCGGGTCGGCTCGACCGAACCGGTCAACTCGATGCGCCGGATAAACGTCTCCGGCTCGATCCGCTCCACCGAAACGGCGGGCGGAGGGCCCTGTTTCTTGCCGATGTCCCGCTGGCCGCAGGCCGTCAGAAAAAGGACAAAGACTATGCCGGCGGCGGCGGGAATGCTTTTGATGCGGAGCATGGTTATCACTGGTATTCTTGTGTTTTTTATGGTTGAAGACGCAGGCACGCGCAGGCGGCCTCCGGGCTGAGCGCCGCGCCGCGCGCGAAATCCACGGCGACCCGGTTGATTTTGACGTCGGCTTCCGCCCGAATGAAAAGGGATTCCGCTTCGAGTGCCGCAGCTTCGGCGTCAAGCACGTCGATAATGGTGCCTTTGCCCTGTCCGTATTTGTTTTGTTCTATACGGAGCGACTCCGCCGCTGTTCGAGTCGCTAGACTGGCCACCCCGAGGCGTTTCCGGGCGGATGCAAGATTGTCCCGTGCGGTTAAAAGCTGAAGTCGGCGGTTTTCGCTCAGACTCGCCCACTCCGCTTCTCTCGCATCGTAGGTGGCGCGCGCCGCGTCGACCCGAGCGCTGCGACGTCCCGCATCCCAAATATCCCAAGTCAGTTGAAGCCCGATCCGGCTGCTGTCGTAGTCCTCCCTCCCCGACCAATCGCCCTGTTGTCCGTAGCTGGTGAACAATTGTATCTCCGGACGCCAGGCGGCCTCGGCTTGGCGCGTTCCGGACTCAGCCGCCGACACGCGCAGCCGGGACGCTTCAAGGTCGGAGCGCTCGGACAAGCCCCCGGCGAGGAGCGTCGGCTTCGATTCTCCGGATACGGATTCTTCCTTAAGTTCGACGCTTTCCCATTGATCGTCCAAGGGGCGCCCCACCATAAAATTGATCGACGCGCGCAAACTTTTTCGATCATTGCGCTGCTCAATCAGACTCTGTTCTACGGTCGCCGCGCGCACCTCGAGTCGCATTCGATCCACCTCGGCGGCTTTGCCTTGTTCCAACAAATGATCCACCTGCCTGGATTGCTCACTCAGGGATTGCAGTGTTTTATCGGAGGCGCGAATGATGGATTTCAAGGCGGCGAACTCGAAATATAACTCAGCCACACGGGTCGCCATGCGCTCTTGGAAAAAACGAAGATCGGCCCCGGAGGCCTCCTCCAGCAAGCGGGCGGCTTCCTCCGCCGCGCTGAGGCGCCCCCCCGAGTAGGCCGTCCACCGTAGCACCAGATCGCCGGACCAGAGATCACGGGAAAACGCGCCCGGCTGATTGCCGCCAGTAACCGGTCGGATCCGCGTAGGATCACTATAATGATCCGCCCTTGCTTCAACGGCTAGCCGGGGCAACCGGGCGGCGGCGCTTTCTCTGGACTGCGCGCCGGCCTTTTCGAGACGGGCGGCGAAACTCGCCAGATCGGGATGCTTTTCGATCGCAGCTTTCACGAGTTCCTTAGCCGTCAGCGCGGGGTGGGTGGTCGCGCCGGGATTTGCCAGGACCACTGAGCTCAAGGCTAAGAAAAGACTCGTCAGAAGGCGGCTGAGGCGCGCAATGGGCATGAAATTATATTGAGATCGTTGCATATGATAACTTGTTAGAAAACCATGCCGTGGATCAAGCCGCTCAGGGTGGCGAAAAAGACAACGAGCAGGATATAGGCGGCGGTTTTTTTCGCTCCGATAACCGTATTGATCACCAGCATATTGGGCAGGCTCAGGGCCGGACCGGCGAGTAAAAGCGCAAGGGCCGGGCCTTTGCCCATTCCGCTCCCGAGCAAACCCTCTAAAATCGGAACTTCCGTAAGGGTGGCGAAATACATCAACGCGCCCGCAACCGATGCAAAAGCATTCGCCCCGATGCCGTTGCCGCCAACCAACTGGCTGACCCATTCGGAGGGGATGAGTCCCTCACCGCCCGGACGCCCCAACAACAGGCCGGCCACCAGCACGCCGCCGAGCAGCAGGGGCATGATCCGCTTGGTATACGACCAGGTCTGCTCAAACCACTCGCCTGCTTCGTCCCCGCGCCCGGCGGTCAGCCAGACCAGACCCAGCACGCCGACAAAAAACGGCCCGTTGGGGTGGCCGCCGGTTATCAGGGCGGTCGTGACAACAAGCGCCCCGACCGTGAGCAGTTTCCAGCCTTCCAGCTGAAACCAACGCCACAGCATGATGCCGAAGCCAAAGGTCAGTAAGCCCGTAAGCCACCACTTGATTGCATAAACAAAAGCAAAAAACCCGCTTTCACCGGACGCAGCGCCCCAGTTCGCAAAAACGAGTATGCCCACCATAGCGGCGAAAAAAGAAGCTGTCTGCCAAAGGGGGCGCGTGGCTTCAGGCGCCGGCATATCCACCGCTTTCTCCGCTTTGGCCTTTTCGTCCTTGCGAAAGAACCAAGCCATGAGCAAGCCAATAACCAGACTAAAAGCAATTGCCCCGACTGCCCGCGCGATGCCGAGTTGCATGCCGAGGACTTTGGCGGTCAGGATGATGGCAAGCGCGTTGATGGCCGGGCCCGAATAAAGAAATGCGATGGCCGGTCCCAGCCCCGCTCCCATTCGATAAATCCCCGCAAAGAGCGGCAAAACCGTGCAGGAGCAAACCGCCAGGATCATCCCTGAAATCGAGCCGACCCCATAGGCCAAGGGTTTCGGCGCTTTGGGCCCGAAATACCGCATGACCGAGGCCTGCGAAACAAAAGACGCGATCCCGCCCGCAATCCAAAAGGCGGGCAGCAGGCACAAAATAACATGCTCCCGCGCATACCAGCGCGTAAGCTCCAGCGCCTCGCCCACCGCCGAGTCGAATCGCGGCGAGCCCACCGGAAGAAAATAAACCACCCCAAAGACGGCCACGAAGACCGCCGCGATTTTCATTTCTCTGTGCATGCTCATAACAAAAATAGGTTTTTCTTTCGCAAAGTTTCAAAAAGCCCAAAAAAGCGTCTTCAGTCGCAGGCACAGGTGACGGCATTCAGGTCCGGAAAGTCCTCCGGCTTCTCGATACAGGCGATAAAACGCCCCACACAGGGCAGGGCCAGACGATAAAACACTTGGACGCCCCGTTTTTCGGAGGAAACAATGCCTGCCTCCCGCAGGACCGAGAGATGCCGGGACACAGTCGACCAGCCCAGCCCGACCGCGTCAACCAGTTCGCAGACGCATTTTTCGCCCTCCCAAAGCTCCCGAACAATGGTCACCCGCCCCTCGTGTCCGAGGGCTTTGAAGATCCCGGCCGCGGAATGCGCGTAAGCGTTTGTCTTTACAGTGGGCGAAGGCATGATTTCAATATTTCGCATATTTGCGAAATATCAAGGCTGAAATCAAATTTTTTCTGCTGCGTTACTCACGCGGCTGGCCAGAAGCAACTCGTCTGATTTTACGGGGGAGTTATTTCGATGTTACCGTAAAATCACTTGAGTCCGCACCATTCACCAACTTCCCTTTATAAACGGTGAGTGAGCAAAGAAAAACCCGCGTCCCTTTATGGGAGCGGGCTGTAAATGGGGTGGCTAACCGGACTTGAACCGGCGACCCCCTGAACCACAATCAGGTGCTCTAACCAAACTGAGCTATAGCCACCATCTTCGGAATATCCCGCATTCGGGACATCTCCTTAAATAAACAGCGGTATTTCTTTACTGGTCGAAACATTTTGTCAATCCCGCTTTTCGCGTGCTCATCAAAAAATCATCGCTATCGTCACCCGTCGTCCCGAATCCCGGCATAAAGCCGGTCCCTACGAAAAACATTCGTGATCCGCTCTCCTCGCCCGCTATCGTCGATCCCCGACTACCGATCACCCTAAAAAGATTAGTACAACCACTGATGGACACTGAT
>JBKGYB010000062.1:0-9453 GCA_046546295.1 Opitutales bacterium
AACTCACCGCGGTATTTCGCGCCGGCGACAAGAGCTCCCATGTCCAGCGCGAAAATACTCTTGTCCCGAAGCCCCTCGGGCACATCGCCCCGCACGATCCGTTGCGCCAGTCCTTCCGCGATAGCCGTCTTTCCGACGCCCGCTTCACCAATCAACACGGGGTTGTTTTTGGTCTTGCGGGAAAGAATACGAATGACCCGACGAATTTCGGAATCGCGACCGATCACCGGATCCATCGTCCCCTTTCTCGCCTGTTCGACAAGATCAATCCCGTATTTTTCAAGTGCCTCAAAAGTGCTCTCCGGATTCCGGCTGGTCACCTTCTGGTCGCCCCGAGCCGACTGCAAAGCCTCGAAAACCTTGTTCCGGTCAATTCCGAATTGCTCGAAAAACCGACTGAGTTTGTTGTTTCCCGATGCGGCCGAAATCAGTCCCAGCAAAAGGTGCTCAGTGCTGACAAATTCATCCTTTAATTCATCCTTGGCTTTTTCGGCTTCACCCAGCGCCTTCTGCAGAGCGGAGGAAATGTACACCTGGCTGACATTCACACTCCCCTCAACCTTTGGCAGCTTGCCCAGTTCACGTTCCGCAGCAAGCTGCACTGCCGATGGCGTGATTTGCATGCGCTCCAGCAGCGAGGGCACAATGCCCCCCTCCTGCCGCACCAATGCCAGCAGCATGTGCCACACATCTATTTCCTGCTGCCCATGACTCCTCGCAAGGTTTTGCGCTTCCTGAACCGCAAAAGCTGATTTTTCGGTAAAACTATTAAAATCCACATTCATGCTTCCATTCCATGCATAAGTTGTTCCAGTCCAAAAGGATTTTGCCGGCTAAAAAAAACATTCATAAGTGTTTGTTTTTCAACTACTTTAAAATATGGCTCGCAACGCCTTTCCCGCCTCTCAAACAAACGGCCGGGACAAAGCGTCAAAAACATGCGCCATTTTGTCCCTAGGGGTAGACCCTGATAGACAGATAGCCCGCAGGCAGGCGGGCAGCCGTACTCGGAGTTGTAATCCAGTCCCGCACTGCGGCGTCAAATGTCTCACTACCTGAGGATGCATTCAGGGTCGGCGCTCCAATCAGCCGCCCCTCTCCGGAAACACGAACGAAATACGTCACTGGCCCCTCCGCTTCGGGATCGGCTTCAACCTCAACTGAAAACCGTCGTCCCCGCCCCCTGTCGGCTCCGCCCCCGGGCATGTTCTTTTCAAGAACCACAATTTCCACCACTCTGCCGGAATCGGGCAAAGGTTCGATTTCCCGGTCGGTGCGGCCGAATGTTTCGAAGAAGCGCCGGAATTGAGAATGCAAAAGATCCATGGTTTTTTCCACCTTGGCGTATCTCTCAAGAGGCAACTCCGACGGGCGAAGTTCCGCCATCAAATCAATGTCGGGCTCGAAATCCGAAAACCGCCGCATGGCAAAGCCTTGCCGGAAATGTTTTTGGCGCTGTGAAGCGTTCCACCGGGTCGGAATAAAGAGCGGCGCCGAGTCAAACAATCGGCTGTGTTCTTCCAGCGCGGCTTCCTCCTGCAACATATTTTCGGATACATATGCGATAAAGGGCGTGCCGGCATCATGTTCCGGCAAGGGGCCGGTTTCGACGCGAATGAGGAAAAACCCGCCCACATGCAACACCACCCCAACCACGAGCACGACCCACATTGCCGGCGACATCCTGCGCCAGACACGGATGGTCCAGGACTCCGGCTTTTCCACAGGTCCCGCCATCACAGAGTGGGCGCCGCGCTGCCGCGACCTTTCGGTTGTTCATCCATCGGCAACACATCCAACCGCTCCTTGGACTTTGCTCCCGCTATCTGGATTTGAGCAAAGCCCGCCTCCTGAGCCATCCGGCAAAGCTCCAGAAATGCTTCCAGTTCCATCGAGGCCTGCGCCTTAACCAGCAGCACCGTCTCTTGATTCTCGTCCGCTTCCTCCATGTGGCTATGAAAGGCGCCCTCAATTGTCTGAAAATCATAGACCTTCCCGTCGAAAAGAAGCATCCCCTTGTGCTCGATTGTCAAAACCGCCGCCGCCCCGGCTCCCTGCCGGATTCTTAAATCCGTAACCGGGAGGTTCACATGAACCCCGGGAAATGCGACAAACCGCGTAAACAAAAGACTGAACAGCAAAGCAAGCACCAGCAGATCGAGCACCGGAACGAATCCCACCCGAATTATCGGGTACTTCAACCGCCCCATAAGACCGAGCGGAGCCGTAAAAGACTCGCCCCGGGGAAGTTCTCTGGAGCTGTATGCGCTGTCCTGCTTCATCTTGGATGGCTCTCTCCTTCGGATTCCGTTGTTTCCCCGGAAAGATCGGGCCTGTCAACCGTCAGGAATTCGTGGATATTGTGCCCCACCCATTCGAAATCATGCACCAGCGCCCGAACGCGACCATAGAGGAAGTGATGCGCCAGCATGGCCATCACCGCAATCGCCAGGCCCGATGCGGAAGTGATCAGGGCCTCGGCTAAATGCCGGGTAAAAGCCGCGCTTTCACCGGTCGCTCCCTCCAGCCCGTACAGGCCCTGCAATGCGGCGATCACCGTCCCTAGAAAACCCAACAGCGGCGCCACTCTGGCAATTGCGGCAATCGTCCCAATCCGACGTTCCAGATTCGGCAACTCCACGATCGCCGCTTCCTGAATGGCGGCGCGAATTTCCTCTTTTGACTCCCCGTAGTGCAAAAGCGCGGATTTTACAATCCGTGCCATAGGTCCGGGGGTGTCCTCACACAAAGTCAAGGCCTCCACCAGTCGTTTTTTGCGAACGAGATTTTTGATGCCGTTCAGAAAGTCCTCCGTGCCTATCTGCCCCTTGTGCAGGAAGAGCGTCCGTTCGATAAAGAGCACGAACCCGAGAAGGGCAACGACAAGCAGCGGGTACATGACCGGTCCGCCCTGTAGAAGAAAAGTGTTTTCAAAAAATTCCATAAGCCTGTATTCTGCAATTGAATCCCGGGAATCCGTCGGGCTTTGCCAACGGATTCCTTTCACCCTTCCTCAACAACCTGTAAAGCATCCATCCGCTTACGCGCGAGATTTTTTCCCGGCAAGTTATAAAGGATCAAATTTTCATACAACCGGCGTGCTTCGGCCGGCTCGCCCTTCCCCTCGAGAATCGAGCCGAGGTCGAAGACGACCCGGGACACCCAGTACCGGCCCGGCCCGCCCAGTTGGGAGGGATCCGCATCTTCCAGCAGGAAGCGCCCGAGCAACAGCGTAAATACGGATTGCGCCTCCTCAAGGGCGCCGCGCTCCTTCAACGCGAAGCCCCATTTATAGCCGGCCTCTGCCTGAAAATCCACGGGCAGGTCCGGCATATCCATCAATCGTTCCAGTTGGGCCGCGACATCCTTCAGTTCCGCCTCGTCTTCCTTGGCGAGGGCCAAAAGACAATCCGCCCGCGACAACTCGGCCACGTAAAGGCGGGAGTGATCCGTAAAGCGATTGATCAGGTTCTCATAAATCGTCTGGGCCGACGCGAAATTATTCATACGCCGCAACAAATCCCCCTGCTTCAAGCCCGCATCAAAGACCAAAGGATGATCGGGGTAGCGCTCCGCCAGGCGATTGTGCAGGCGCACCGCCTCTTCAAACGCGTCCGGCCCCCGTTGCTCACAGTACAGTCCGGCTTCAAAGAGCGCTTGAGGCGCAAGTTTACTATCCGGATACTTCTCCGCCAACTCCGTGAGCGTCTCCTGTGCATCGGCCAGTCTGTTCTCCGCAGCTTCGAGCTCGGCTTCAGCCAAATACGAGCGTTGTGCCGCGGCGCTTTCCTCGTAGTCCGAGCGCAGGAGCTCGAACGCTTCCAAAGCTTCGTCGGGCTCCCCGTCGCGGATCAATAACTCCCCGCGCAATAATAACAGTTCCGTGCGCAACAAGCGCGCGTCCTCCGGATCAAGCGCCTCCTCGGGCATTTCATTGATCCGTTCCAGCAGGGAATCAATTTTTTCGTCCACGGTTTCCGGTTGCCCCGTCAAGACCAGCAGGCGGGCCTCGAGCCAACGCAAGCGCAAGTCCAGCTTCGCCGGCACGGTTCCGCCCACATCCCCCTCCAGCAGGTCGCGCACTCGATCCAGAGCGCGTTGCGGTTGACCGTTCCCTTGCAAGGCTTGCGCTACATTCCATTCCGCCTGCCAACGGTCCTGCGGATCAATATTGCCCCCGAAGTCCGCATCATCAATGAGCTGAAGGGCGGCATCCATTTCCCCCGCCCGCACTTGAGCGGTTACCAGGCGCAGGAACAAATCTCCGCGTCGTTTTGCTTCGATGGCGAGGACCCCTTGGTGGCGCGCCGATTCATAGAAACCGACCGCGCTCGCGTAGTCGCCGTTCAGAAAATAACAATCCCCGATCAGACGGTTCAACTCCATGCGATCCATCGAGTCTCCCACAGCTTCGCGGTATTGAATCAGGAAATCCGCTGCCGAGCGATACTGTGGCGGATCCCGCTGCAGTGCCGCATAGGCGAGCAACCTGTAGACATTTCTTATTTGTCCCAATCCCGGGAACTGCTCGAGCAGTCGCCGAGCGTCTTCTTCCGCAATTTCCGTGTCGCCCCTGGCCAGCGCCAACTGACTCCGCAGATAGTGGAATTGCCCGAGCAGGGGGTGCTGCTCTTCCTCGGCAATCCTTTCATTCAGGAATTCCCACAACTCGGTATTCTCCGAGGTGGAGCTGCCCCGCGCCAACAGTTGCAAAGCAACGCCCATCACCTCGCGGTTGCTGCCGTTTCGGATCAATTCACGCAATGTCGTCCGCCCGCTCCCGGAATCCACCCCCAGTATCATCCCCTTTAACAGGAGCAACTGTTCCGGCTCACGTTTTCCGTAATCCGCCTGTGTATTTGCAAGCAACCGGTCAATCGCGGCAATCGCCTCCTCTTTGCGACCCAGGTTGTTGAGGATGATCGCGTATTCCCGCGCATAGGAATACGCCGCCGAAGAACCCTCCTGCCGGTCCCAGCGCTCCCGAATGTCCAACGCCAATGCCTCGCTGGCGGGCGAACGCCGCATCCTTTCCCGAAGCACAAGACTGTCAAAAAATCTCCTTTGGGCAGAAGTTACGGCCGATTCCCGCGCACGTGCGAACGCGGCTTGCACCGCCTCGTCGTCATCCTCATCGTCACTCATCAGTTCCTGGTGGAGCCCCTGTAACAAATGCCACCATGGCCGGTCCTTCGGCGTGAGCTCATCCGGGTCCACCAGGCTCAGGGACTTCCCCAGCTCTTCCACGTCAACGTCCCATCCGTCCCCATAGACTGCGGCCGCGCGATACAGATAATAGACGGAGCCACGCCTGCTTTCGGGCGCCGCTTCCAGGACGGATGTTGCGACATCGAAATCCCGCTGGGCAATCAACGCGGATGCCAGCCGGACCCGAACATTTGCTTCCCGCGCATCCGAAAGCTCCGATGCCCCCAGAACCTCCCGGAAAAGGTCTTCCGCCAGCACCGCCAGCCCTGCCTGCAATGCCTGTTCGGCCGCATTCACCTTCCACTCCCGGACAATCAGGGCTTCCGAATCCGGCGTGGTCACCGCATCATCCAGCAGGGGCGCCTGCCCGCGCAGCAACCGACCGTCGGGCAGTCCTGCGGAAAGACCGAAGACCGCGCCCACGACCAGCAGTGTTCGGGCCGTTAATGAAAAATTCATGCAGCTTGCAATGACAACCCGACACCCGCCGGGTTGCAAAATGTTTTTTACCCTTCTCGAAATCGGAGGACTAAAGTTCCGGGACAAAAGCGCCCGCAAGTCCGCTTGCGAACCAATTTATTCCTCGAACTTATAGAGGACAAGGCCGCTTCGCAGCTTGGGTTCAAACCAGGTGGTTTTCGGAGGCATGATGTTGCCCGTATCGGCGATCGTAATCAACTGTTTCAGGGACACCGGATACAACGCGAAAGCGACCGCCATTTCGCCGCTGTCCACCCGATGCTGCAACGCTTCCAATCCGCGGATGCCGCCGACAAAATCGATACGCTTCGAGCGCCGCAGGTCCTGGATGTCGAGAATGGGCTCCAATATCCGGTTTGTAACGATGGTCACATCGAGCACCCCGATCGGATCATTGTCATCATAGGTCCCCGGGCGCGCTTTCAAGGCGTACCACTTCCCGTCGAGGTACATGGACAATTCATGCAGTTCCGTCGGACGATACGGGCTTCCCCCTTTTTCCTCAATCGCGAAACTATCGGCCAGTTTCCCGATGAACTGTTCCGGGGTATGGCCGTTGAGATCCTTGATCACTCGATTGTAGTCGAGGATTTGAAGCTGGTTGTCCGGGAAGTGAACGGCCATGAAATAGTTGTAGGCCTCATCCCCCCGGTGATTGGGATTGTTTTCCTTTTTTTCTTTTCCGACCAGCGCGGCCGCCGCCGTGCGGTGGTGCCCGTCCGCCACATAAGTATAAGGCGCCTTTTCCGCAAACAAACGCTCGACTTGCTCAATCGTCGCGTCGTCTTCAATGACCCAGAAATGATGCCCGAAGCCGTCGTCCGCCACAAAATCGTATTCGGGCGCCTGGCTTTGCACCACCCGCTCAATGATCGCGTCCAGTTCGCTGACCGCGGGAAAAGTAAAGAAGACCGGCTCCAGTTCCGCGTTGTTGACGCGAATGATTTTCATCCTGTCCTCCTCCTTGTCCGGGCGGGTCAGCTCGTGCTTTTTGATCACGCCGTTCATGTAATCATCCACTGCGGCGGCGCCCACAATGCCATACTGGGTCTGATTATTCATGGTCTGCGCATAGATGTAAAACTTCGGCTTTTCATCCTGCGCCAACCAGCCGGCCCGCTGGAATTGTTCGAACATTTCCCGCGAGCGGTCATACACCTGCTGCGAATGAGGATCCGTGTCCTCGGGGAAATCAATTTCCGAACGCGTGATATGGAGGAGGGACTTTTCCTTCCCCTTTGCCATTTCCCGCGCTTCTTCGGTGTTCATGACGTCGTAGGGAAGACAGGCGACTTCCTCGACGAATTCGGCGGGAGGCCGGACCCCCCTGAATGGTTTTACAATTGCCATGGAATCTATTGCTTTCTGGTTTCTGTTAATGAATGGACTGTCGAAACGGTCGGACCGTTTCCTTCATCGGCGCGGCCCGTCATTGCAGCAAAGCTGTAACAATGGGCCGCTCTACGCGAAGGAAATAAATGAAACCGATCCAAACTTGAGGGGCAGTTGTCTTGTGGAAGGGTCGACGAAGGTCAAGGCGGAATCCCGCGACTTCGGCAAACCCATACAAAGAGTATTGAATTCGAGCCGAAAATCACCTTAGCTCCCCGGAAATGAGCACGGACAAATCGCAACCACAGGTCGGCATTATTATGGGCAGCCAGTCCGACTGGGCAACAATGAAGGAGAGCGCGGCCATACTGGAACAAATGGAGGTGCCCTACGAAACAAAAATCGTCAGCGCCCACCGCACCCCGAAGCGCCTGTACGAATATGCGGAAACCGCGGAATCGCGCGGCCTCCGGATAATCATCGCCGGCGCGGGGGGCGCCGCCCATTTGCCGGGCATGACGGCCTCCATGACGCTTCTTCCGGTCCTCGGCGTACCGGTCGCCTCCAAGGCTTTGAACGGAGTGGACTCACTGCTTTCCATCGCCCAAATGCCGGCCGGCATACCTGTCCCGACGCTCGCAATCGGCGTCTCAGGCGCCAAAAACGCCGCGCTTTCCGCGATCGGGATCCTCGCGCTGCACGATGCCGCGCTCCGGCAACGTCTCCTCGAGTTCCGGGAACAGCAAACACAGTCCGTACTTGATACGGAGCTTCCGGAAGCATGACCCCTCCAGGCGCCACTATTGGAATCCTCGGGGGCGGACAATTGGGCCGCATGCTGATCCTCGCGGGCAGAGCAATGGGCTACCGCTTCCATGTCTTTGAGCCGAACGGGCCCTCTTCCGCCGGCATGGTCGCGGACCGCGAGTTCAACGCGGCCTACTCCGACACCGGCGCCCTGCGGGAATTCGCGGACTCCGTCGACCTCATAACTTTGGAGTTTGAAAATATACCATCCGAGGCATTAACCGCGCTCGAGGCGTCAAAGCCCGTCATGCCCGGCCGCGCCGCGCTTGAAACCTGCCAGAACCGGCAGCGGGAAAAAGATTTCCTCAAAGCCAACGATCTGCCCTGCGTCCCCTTCGAATACGCCGCATCCGCCGCTGAACTGGCCGAAGCGATTGAGCGGATCGGATTTCCCTGTGTGCTGAAAACCGCCGACTTCGGCTACGACGGGAAGGGGCAGATCAAGCTCGAGGACCGGGGCGCAATGCCCGCCGCCGCCTTATGGGAGCAGCTCGGCGCGCCGCCCCGCGTGGTGGTGGAGCACTGGCTCGAACACCGGGGGGAATTTTCCGTCATCTGCGCGCGCAAGTCGGACGGCTCCACGCACACGTTTCCCATGGCGGAAAACGAACACAGGCATCACATCCTGCATGCCTCTTTCCTCCCCGCCCGCGCGGATGCCACCGTTCAGGCGGAGGGCGCCGCCCACGCCCGGAAGATTGCGGAGCTACTCGGGGTGATCGGGCTCATCAGCGTGGAATTTTTCCTCGACGGGGACAACCGCCTGAAAATCAACGAAATGGCCCCCCGCCCCCATAATTCCGGGCACTACACGATTGACGCCTGCAGGACCAGCCAGTTCGAACAACACATTCGGGCCATTGCCGACCTGCCTTTCGGAGCGACCGAACTGCTGTGCCCCGCCGTCATGGTCAACCTGCTGGGCGATATCTGGTCAAAGGGCTCCCCGGACTGGTCCCGCCTCCTCGACGATCCGCGCGTCAAATTGCATCTATACGACAAAGGAACCCCGCGTCCCGGCCGGAAAATGGGGCATTTCACAGTGCTCGACCCCGATGCGCCAACCGCGCGCGAAGCGGGTGATCGGCTCTTTCAGCAATTGCAGGGATAGTTTTGCGCCCGTGTTGCATTGACAGGCCCAAAATCGCACACGCTCCCCATCGGGCTGGACTTCCCTGCGAATCGATTTTCTCCACGATCCGGGTGCGCCATTCTTTTCTCAGGTAAGGTCGCTTGGTCAGAACTTTCTGCTCAAAATAAACCGTGTAACGGTAATCCTTACTGGTCATTCAGTTCTTTTGTAAATCGGTGAGGTGTATCAAGTAGAGGAGCGCAGCGACTCGGAGTTGATCACTCCGTCTTGATCGACCCCAGTGCCCCACGAATGGACTCTGGATCTTGCCGAAGATCTAACACGCGCCAGACAATTGCAGTTTCTTTATTTGGTGATTCATAGTAAACGGCGTAGGGAAATCTCTGTGTAAGCATCCGATGAAAGCCAAACACCTTCGGGTGTATACCTGCATAGAGCTTGAGAGAGTCGATATCAGAGAAGATTGAATCGAAAAAATAATCGCCCACACCCAGTTCCTGTAAATCGTAAAACCTGCGTCCTTTGGCAAGGTC
>JBKGYB010000063.1:0-9308 GCA_046546295.1 Opitutales bacterium
GTCCATTAAAAATTTTCCGCGCGAAAAACGCAGCAATTTATGGATAAGGGACTAAAAAGATTAGTACAACCACTGATCCCGCTCAGCGGGATCAGTGTTAATCAGTGGTTCAACTGCGGAATGTAGGATTAGCCATCCGTCGGACGTAGGGCCAGGGTTGATGTATAAGGCTTGCATATCCGGAGCGAAATCCCAATGCTTGGCGGTATGCGAGTTACGTTTTTCAGCAGCAAGCCCTATGACGAACGCTGGTTTCGCAGGTTAAACACGGACGAAGCGCATGACCTCGTATTTCAGGAGTTCCAGTTGACACCGGATTCCGCGTCCGCGGCAGCGGGCTCGCGTGCGGTCTGCGCCTTTGTGAACGACCGCCTGGACCGGACCACGCTCAAGACGTTGCGTGATGGAGGCGTCGAATTCATTGCCATGCGCTGCGCCGGTTTCAATAATGTGGACCTTGAAGCGGCGCGGGAATTGGGCATGCGCGTGGCGCGTGTGCCGGCTTATTCGCCGCACGCGGTAGCCGAACATACCATCGGCCTTCTCCTCGCCCTGAATCGCCGATTGTATCGCGCCTACAACCGTGTTCGGGAGGGAAATTTCTCGTTGGACGGACTCCTTGGCTTTGACGTCCATGGACTGACGGCGGGCATCGTGGGCACCGGCACGATTGGCACGGAGGTCGCACGACTGTTCCACGGCTTCGGTTGCCACCTGCTTTGTCACGACGTATATGAAAACGAAGCAGTCAAGTCCCTGGGCGGCCGGTATGTCGAGTTGGACCGCCTCTTTGCGGCATCGGATATCATTACCCTCCACTGTCCCCTGCTTGAAACAACCCGCCATATGATCCATGCGAACGCGATCAGCCAAATGAAAAAAGGCGTCACCTTGCTGAACACAAGCCGTGGCGGCCTTATCGATACCGGCGCAGTCATCGACGGCCTCAAGTCCGGCCATATCGGCAACCTCGGCATCGATGTCTATGAGGAGGAAGACCAGTTGTTTTTCGAGGACAAGTCCACCCAGGTCATGCAGGACGATGTGTTCGCGCGTCTGCTCACCTTCCCGAACGTGCTGATCACCGGGCACCAGGCCTTTTTCACGCGTAACGCTCTGGAGAAAATCGCACGCACGACACTCGACAACCTCTCCCGCCTGGAAGCGGGCGAGGCCTGCGACAACGAAGTTGTGACAGACTAATAAACGCCAAAAAAACCAATGCCCTCCCCGCCATGCAGCCGCTGATCGAGTCCTTCCGCGAGTTGTCGCACGCGGTCTTCCAACACGAGACGGGGAGCGCCACATTCTATGTTATCGCCGGGATCTCCCTGTTTGTATGGGTGGTTGTGGCGCGGTTTTTGGTCGGCTTGTTTGGAAGCGCAAAAGGCTTTGTCCTAACGACACTAGCGCTTGCCCTGCCTCTCGCTTTCGGTGTTTTAGGTTATTGCCTGCTGGATGTTTACGCCACCCCTTATGTTGAGGCGGCGTGGCAGTCGGATGCTCTGCCGTGGGCGGGCTTTGCGGCGTTCGCCCTTCCGACGGCACTCACGATGTCGCCCCGCTTACTGGATTTCGGCCGATTGAAGACACTGGGTCTTTTGCTCCTGTCAGGCGCCGCCGCTTGCGGCGCGTTTTTGTTTGCTCAAGCGACAATCGACATGATTGATAGCAGCCGCAAACAAGTTGAAAAGCGTGACGAGAAGCTCAAGAGCAACGACAACCACACTTGGGATTAAAAGCGCCGGCTGAGGCTGCATTACACGCTGAGCGATAAATGCGGGTTTAAATTGTTTACGTCCGACAGGATGCTAGAGCTTCTTTTCGACGGATTCGACGCTTGCCTCGATCTCTCTGGCGCCTCCGGAACGGGCATCGATGCGAATCGTCGCAGTGGCGCGGGGCGCATCTTCCAGCACCTCCCGTAGACATCGCTTGATCACATCCAGACTCTCGTCGAGATCGCCTTCCAGGACGGTACCCATGGCATGAAGCTCGTTTTTGATGCCTGATTCACGAACCAGGCGGGTACAACGCGCGATCTGCTCACTTACATGCTCGCTGCTCCCCATCGGAGTAACACTAAACTCGATTAATGTCTTTTGTTCTCCCATAGCGGTATAACAGCATACGGTTCAGGTGGCTCCAGTCAACACCTTTTGCGCTTTGCGCAAAAGGTAGCTTGCCCGCAATGCGGGCAAGGAGAGGGTATCCGGAACGTTCCCCGGGGCAGGACAATTTTTTTCCAAAGAGGCTGGTTTTTTAAGAAAATGAACCCCACTCGGGCATAGTTTTGAACCGCTTATGGACCCCGCTAGGCGGCATTTTTTAACCACTGATGGACACAGATGGACACTGATCTTATTCACTGAATCACTATTTCCCACTCAAACATTGGGCGCTTGAATTTTAGGATATTGCTCGAGCTCGTTCAAACGTTCAGAATCCCCATCGCAGAACCGACGCCGCTATGCAGGACTGTGAGTTCTTTTTTAAAAAAGCGATTGCTCTCTATCAGTGTCCATCTGTGTTCATCAGTGGTTGTTACATTCCAATTATATGATTAGGTTGACGCGAATGCGCTTAGCGGGGTCCATAAGCGGTTCCCAAAACACATCAGAAAAGCTACATGCAGAATAAGGGTTGAAGGGAATGTCTGAACGCTAGACATTTTAAAGCCCCTCCAAACCCCGCCACAGCCAGGATGGCTGTGCTACCCCATGGCGTCGAGCTTCCAGCCGCTGAGCTGATCGAAAGCGTGCTGATTTGGAGTCCAGGACTCCCTGAGATTCGCTTCGCCCTATTCCGTGGGTGTCCACAAATTCTTTCGCTCACGCCGGGATCTACAAGAATATCACCCCTCACTCGCGAAGCGAGGGAGACCATTTTGCGCAAAGCGCAAAATGTTTAAAAATCGATCGAGACCGTCTCGCCGTTCGGCAAGGTCGCCGTGATTTCATCCATTTCCGCCGTTATTTTTTCCGGGTAACGCTCGCCGGCAACCGGTTCAATTTTCCGGATATAGGCATCCTCGCCGATCAAGTCATCCGTTTGAACTTCGGTCACGCCATTTTCCAGAAAATACTGGTCGGCGGCGGAAGCAAGCTGGCGCAGGTTGTTGATTATGGCTTTTTCCCGTGACGTGGAGCGCACTTTTTCAAACGCAGGGATAGCCATGGCGGCAACAAGCCCGGCTGCCACTGCTGTCTGCTGCTGCTGGTTGCCTCCCATGGCGGAACCGGGAAAAAGGGCGCTGCCCCAGTTGCCCCGCGTGAGAATACCGTCGGGCAAATGGGTCGAAACGACGGCCGTCCCGTTTTCCCGTGCCTCGGCTGTCAAAATCGGCAGGTACAAAGAATAAATCCCGAACATGAAGCCGGCCATCGGCTCCTCCTTGATCAAGCGCTCGCGAAAATTCGCCCATTCCGTGTAGGCCTTGCCGGATAAATAGAACAGGCTGGTCCCCTCCTCAGGCAAACCTTCGACCGCATCGCGGTATTCTTCCGATGCGGGAAGTCCGCCCTCCCCGGCAAGACACTCCTCGAGAAAGGAAAGATTGTTCGAAAAAAAGTAGCGCTCGTTTTCACGGTCAATTGCAACAGCAGGCGTCTTTAAAAACGGCATGGGCAGCTCTACATCCGAATAATAGACGGTATTGCTTCCAATCGTCCTGGTCTTTGTGCCACTGTCGCCCTCCTGCCGCAGCGCAGCTTCCAACTCGTCAATAGCCTTGCCGCCACGGTTTTCTTGAAGCAGAACAACGGAAACACCGGGCGTCGCAACCGGCACGTCCGGCAGTTTTTGCGACTCCTCCAGGCGGAGGATGACATTATGCCGGGTCGGTAAATTTTCCACAAGTTCCCTGATCGTCAGCGAATCAGGCCCCCTGAAAGGAGAAACGGGCGCATCGATGGCTGTATTTAACTGCTTCGTCCCTGTTTCCCCCATGACACGCTGGGCAATGTTTTCAACAATCCCGTACAGCAGGCGCGCATCAAAATCCACGGTCATGAATAGATCCGTATCCGCCGGCGCATAGTCCAGCGCGCGGAAAGCCTGGTTTGCCTTCCCGCCGAGGGCAAAAATCCCCTGCGCCCCATCCGGCATGTAAATAAAGCTGCTTGTTCGGTAGTCGCCGTCCGGCTTACGATAGTAGCTCTCACCATACGCATTCACGGCTGCCAGGCCGAGGTCTTCCATAATGGACCGCATGGGAAGATTTTTCACCGTATCCAATGCAAGTCCGGAAACACCGGCGCCGGCACCCGACATCGGACCCGCGAATTCTTTCGGCATATCTTCAAGAAAGTCCTCCAGTTTCCCGGCGAAAGACGCCGCGTAACCCTGGGTGTCCATGAACAAATAGCCCTGGCCGCCAAGATCGAGCTGTTCCGCAACCGGTGCAAAGGCCTCGGAACGCAGCTCCTTATCCACCAGTTCCGCCTCATCCGAGCCTTTGGGCCCGCAACCGGCGACTGCGACAATCAGGAGCAATGCAAAAAGAATGTGTGGGGAACGTTTTTTCATCATGAAAAACACGTTAACCTCCGGCTATAAGAACGAAAAGAAAAAAAATTTTTTATTTTGAAGCGCTCTCATGGACGGACACGCCCGCCGACCGCGCGCGTTCGTGACTCCATTCCCGCAGGCTGCCGCACACCATCTCGCACAATTCCGGAATCGTCTCGTCGACGATCCGGTAGTGCACGCATAACCCCTCCTTCCGCCTTGCCAGTATCCCGGAACGGGCAAGCGTCTGCAGGTGGCGCGAAACATTCGCCTGGGTGGCGCCGATTGCCGTGACCAAGTCGACACCGACCCTGAAAACATGCTGGCGGAGGACGAGCCCATTCGGGTCTTCCACAACGCCGCCAAGGAGACATTCGACCTGTACGACATGGTCGTCGTCGGGATTGTCAACGAGTCCGATCGCGACGGCGTATTCAACCCGGACACGCTTGCCCGCATCCATGCGCTCACCAAGCGCGCGCAAAACATGAGCTGGCCGTCGCCCAACGATCCGGACGAGCGGGAGGGCGTGGTGGGCGTGGATGTGATCGCGCCGTCGAACGTGGACGATATTCGCCAGGCCGGCCTGGGCGATGTGTCTTTTTCATGGTTGATGCAGAAGCCGCCGGAAACCCGTGAAGGGGCGCTCGAAATTCGCGAGCGGGCACTGCGCATTCCCATGTTACGGGACACCATGGTCTCGTCCGACGGGCAGGCCCTCGCCCTGTACCTGCCGCTGACCAGCAAGGATGTCTCGTGGAATGTCCGCCGGGCGATTCAGGAATTCACCGAAGACTGGCCGGAGGAGGATCAAGTGCATATCACCGGCCTGCCCGTGGCCGAGGATACCTTTGGCGTGGAAATGTTTTACCAGATGGCGATCTCCGCCCCGCTGGCGATGCTCGTGATCTTTCTCCTGATGTGGGCCTTTTTCCGCAATCTTGTGCTGGTGATCTCCCCGATGATTGTGGCGATGGTCAGCGCACTCTCCACCATGGCGCTTCTGGTGATCAGCGGCAATACGATCCATATCATGAGCTCCATGATACCGATCTTTATCATGCCGATCGCGGTCCTGGACTCGGTCCATATCCTGTCGGAATGTTTCGACTCGTACCGCAGGCACGGCGGCGACCGCAAAAAAACCATGCAAGCGGTGATGCGGCAACTCTTCCGTCCGATGCTCTTCACCTCCCTCACAACAACCGCGGGCTTCGCATCCCTCGCGCTCACCCCGATTCCACCGGTTCAAGTGTTTGGCGTTTTTGTGGCGATCGGCGTAATGCTGGCCTGGTTTTGGAGCATCCTGTTCATCCCGGCCTACTTCATGTTGATCCCTGAACGCCGGCTCGCGAATTTCGGACACATGGCATCGGAACCGGGTACAGCGGACGGCGCAGGCAGCCTGCTGGGGCGTGCATTGAAACGCGTCGGCAAATGGTCCATCGCCCGCCGGAAAGCGGTCGGGGCGCTCGCCGCCGCGTTGATTCTTATCGCGGTTTGGGGCATCAGCCTCATCCAGATCAACGACAACCCGACAAAATGGTTCACGAAATCCCACCCCATTCGCGTGGCGGACCGTGTGCTGAACGAACATTTTGCCGGCACGTATACCTCCTTTCTCGAATTGGAGTCCACGCAAGTCGAGAGCGTGGAGCACCTGCGCGAACGAATAACCGACAAACTCATGGAAGGGGCGGAGGAAGCCGAAAATTCCGATGATCCGGCCATGGCGTCCGCGTTCAATGAAGCCGCCGACATCGCACGGGAACAGACCGGCGAGGATTTTACCGACTGGGTGTCGCGCTTCCAGGACAATGTGAACGAGAAAGCCGACAGTGCGGAAAATTCCTTTGCATGGGATCAGGTCTGGATGACCGTGGACCGGGCGCGCGCTGAAAGCGAAACCTTCAAGCAACCCGAAGTACTGAAGTGGGTGATCGAATTGCAGGAAGACCTGCTTGAAAATCCACGCGTGGGCAAAGTCAACGCGCTGCCGGATATTGTCCGGGTGGTGCATCGGGAACTTCTGGGCGGCGAGGACGAAGCTTTCCGCATCCCCGACCGCCCCGACACGGTAGCCGAAACCCTGATGACCTACCAGAACAGTCACCGCCCGCAGGACCTTTGGCGCTTCGTCACGCCCGATTACCGGAAAACCAACCTCTGGATTCAAATGAACACCGGCGACAACCAGGACATGGAGCATGTCGTCGCGGATCTGAATGCATTCATGGAAGAACATCCCCCGCCCGACGCCATTGAAGCGAACTGGTTCGGGCTGACCTATATCAATGTGATCTGGCAGGAAAAAATGGTCAACGGCATGCTGCTCGCCTTCCTGGGATCTTTCGCCGTAGTGCTGCTCATGATGACCCTCCTGTTCCGCTCTTTCCTATGGGGCCTCCTTGCCATGATTCCTTTAAGCGTCACAGTGGCCCTGATATACGGTATAATCGGCCTGATCGGCAAGGATTACGATATGCCGGTGGCTGTCCTCAGCGCGCTGAGCCTGGGGCTGGCCGTCGATTTCGCCATCCACTTCCTGATCCGAACACGGCAATACCACACCGAAACCGGCGACTGGTTCAGGACCGCCGAAAAAGTCTTTGGCGAGCCCGCTCTCGCCATCAGCCGCAACGTAATCATTCTCGGAGCCGGCTTCCTGCCCCTGCTGGCCGCGCCCCTCATCCCGTACCAGACGGTGGGCGTCTTTATCGCCGCCATCATTTTCTCCGGCGGCGTGATTACTCTCATACTGCTGCCGGCGCTGGTGACCTGGCTCCGCAAACCTCTGTTCAACCGACTAACAACCAAATCCGACTCATGAAAGCACGCATACTTGTTTTGACCACCGCCTTCCTCGCGGGCGCTACCGGCATCCAGGCCGCGCCCTCCGTTGATGAAATCGTGCACCGCGCCAACCGCGCCGCATATTATCAGGGCAAGGACGGACGCGCCGAAGTGCGCATGACCATTACCGACGACCAGGGACGGGAACGGGAGAGGCGCATGACCCTACTGCGTTACGACGAGGCCGATACCGACGACCTGGAAGATAACGCCTACCGAAGCCCGCAGAAATACTACGTCTATTTCCACCGGCCGGCCGACCTCAACCGCACCGTCTTCATGGTGTGGAAGCACTTGGAGGATCAGGACGACCGCTGGCTTTATTTGTCGTCCCTGGACCTGGTGCGGCGAATATCCGCCACCGACAAACGCAACAGCTTCGTCGGATCCGATTTCTTCTATGAGGATGTGTCCGGACGTAACATAGAACTGGACACGCACGAAAAAACGGGGGAAACCGAGGATTACTATATTCTGGAATCCACCCCAAAGGACCCGGACGCCGTGCGATTCGCGCGTTATGAGAGCTACATCCACAAATCCTCGTTCATTCCGATCCAGGTGAACTACTACAAGGAAAACGACGAAAAGTACCGGGAGGCGACCGCCCTTGAGGTGGAAACCATCCAGGGCTACCCAACCGTCACCCGGGCACGCATGCGATCGCTCGAGAAAGGCTCGGAAACCGTGATGGAGTACCCGAACGTGGAATATGACGTCGGTCTTCCGGAAGACATCTTCACCGAGCGTTACCTGCGCCGGGCGCCGTCCAAGTATTTGAATTGAGGCATCCACCCCATGCGCCCTTCCCCGGCCATATTCATCCTGCCCGCGCTCTTGTTGCAGAGCTTCGGGGCCGCAACGGCCCTCGCTCAGCCCGCCTTGCCCGAGGGCTTGCAAGAGGAGGAGAAAACGGATGCGCCGACATCGGAAGCAAGCGACGAAAAGGGCGCGCCCGCCCTGCCCTCGGGCCTGCGGGATAGCGCTTCCCCGAAAGAAGCCGAGCGCCCGGATGCAAAGAAACCTTCCCCGGGCTCCGCGTTGTGGCGAAACACAAGCGGCTATCTGGAGACCCGGATCGGTTCGCGACTGCGCAATGACGCGAATCAGCGCCGCCTGTCGTTTTACGATCCGGCGGCCGGTAGAGTGGTCGGAAAAAATGCCGGCTCCTCACCCATCCGGCCCGACGACACGTTCAAGGACGACGAATGGGCGCTGCGCGCCTACCGGACAATTGAATCCTGGGAGGTCGCCGCCTATGGCTACAGCGGTTTCTGGAAGAGCCCGCAAGGTTTCGACCCCGCCTCCGGACGGGCCACTTTCCCCCGGCTCCGCGTCTTCGGAGCCAGCCTGCGCGGACCCCTGCAAGACGGCATCCTGAGCAGCGAAGTCGCATGGTATGATTCGCTCGACGACCGCAACGGCGACGACCCGTTTGTCCCGAACAGCCAATTCCGCTTTCTTATAGGCTACGAAGAGGAAATCCATTCCAACCTGACCCTTGGCGTCCAGTACTATCTGGAGCGCTTGCTCGACTATGGGGCATTGACGCGGAACCAGCCCGAAGGATTCCCGGAACCCGACCAAAACCGGCATCTGTTTACCACGAGACTGACCTGGCTCACGCATTCACAGAATGTCACCTGGACGCTCTTCGCATTTGCCTCCCCTTCCGACGAGGATTTCTACCTGCGTGGCCTCTGGTCCTGGGACGCAACGGATCAGCTCACCCTGGAGGCCGGTTTCAACTGGTTCGAAGGACGCGAGCAACACACCTTCTTCGGCCAGCTGGAAACCAATTCCAATGCCTTCACGGCGGTGCGCTACAATTTCTGAAGCGTGTTATGGTCTTGAGGAGCGGTTACCCGGATTTTCGGCGCGGATCATCCTGAAAAGATTAGTACAACCACTGATGCACACTGATCCCGCTGAGCGGGACTGATTAC
>JBKGYB010000064.1:0-7500 GCA_046546295.1 Opitutales bacterium
ATCAGTGTCCATCAGTGGTTGTACTAATCTTTTTAGGATTACGGGAAGCCAACGAACAAGGTCGTCTCGCCCTTGTATCACCGGAGCCCTCGCCCTCTGATCGACCGAACGCTTCAGGGCGGGACGCCCTGACTCCGTACAGGCGTCTGTTCAATTCTGAGATGATTCGTATGCCGCTTCAAACCGGCCATCCGCGCGTTTGACCACGCGACGTTTTAATTCGAGCCCCATAAGCACGGACGCGACTTCGGCGATCGGTCGTTCAAGGTGCTCGGCAATCGCATCGGGCCCGAGCGTCCCGCCGCCGGAAAAAGATTCGAGCACGGCGTTCTCCATATCGGAGAGGGTAGCTTGTTCCCGCTCTTGCCCCTTGGTATCCGACGATGCTGCCGTGCGGACATAGCGCAGTTCCTCGAGTATATCGTCGACCGAAGTCACCATTAACGCTCCGTCCCGGATCAACTGGTGGCAACCGGCGCTGCTCGCCTGGTCTATGCGTCCGGGCACGGCCATGACGGCGCGCCCCTGTTCCCCGGCAAAACGGGCGGTAATCATGCTGCCCCCGGCGACGGCGCTCTCCACAACAAGCACACCCTTGCACATGCCGGCCACCAGACGGTTCCGCATGGGGAAGGTCTGTCGGTCCGCGCGACGACCGAAGGGGAATTCACTGGCAACCGCGCCCTCGGCGGCAATTTGCTTGAACAGTTCGAGATTTTCGGGGGGATAAATGATGTCGAGGCCACAACCGACCACGGCAACCGTTTTTCCACCCGCTTCCAGAGCGCCCTCATGGGCGGCGGTATCCGTGCCGCGGGCCATGCCGCTCACAATGCAAAACCCCAGCCTCGAAAGTTCGGCGGCGAATTTCTTTGCCACACTGCGCCCGTAAAGGGTTGCCCGACGGGTGCCGACGATAGCGAAACAGGGACGGTCAATAACGTACTCCCCCTGCCAATACAGCCCGATCGGCGGATCGTATGTTTCGAGAAGCATTTCCGGAAACGCCTCGTCCCTTTGCAGAAGAAAGCGCGTCCCTGATTTTTCCATCAGCGCCTCCTCTTTTTGCAGGTCAAAGTGCTTGGACCAGGATGACAGCGCCTCGGCCGCTTTGGGCCCGATTCCTTTGACAGAGGAAATACGTTCGCGTCCGCCCGCCAAGACCGCCCGGGCATCTCCGTCAAAGCGCTCCATCAAGCGCCGTAAAAGGACCGGTCCGACATGGGGCAGCGCATTCAGGACGAGGAGTGCCTGGCGTTGCGAAAGCTCGGCATGCTGAGGCATAAACTAGCAATCGGCGCCACGGAGCGCTTCGGAAAGATAGTCGAGGAGTTGCGTCGTATGGACCGTAACCTGCCCCCGCTCCCGCGCCAGAAGTTCCGCTGCCATACCGTGAAGCGCCACCCCTTGTGCAGCAGCTGTTTGCGCGTCCGTCGAGGACTGTGCCAACAGGCCTCCGATCAGACCGGCGAGCAAATCGCCGCTCCCGCCGCGCGAAAGAACCGGACCACCAAACGGATTGTAAAAAACCGCCTCTCCATTGCAAATACGGGTAAACGGACCTTTCAGCACCGCGATCGTTTGATAATTCCTGCAAAAGGCCAGCAACCGCTCCTCATGAATTACCGTAGACGTTTCCCAAGTCAGCCGCAAAAACTCGCCTGCGTGCGGTGTAATAACGACCGGGCCGAAGGAGGATTTTCGTTTTGCCACAAGCTCCACCACCCGAAGGCGCAGAGCATCGGCATCCAGGAGTACCGGCATCGAGGCCGTTTGCACGATTTTTTGTGCAATTGCCTCGGTATTGCGGCCCTGCCCCATGCCCGGTCCTACGATAACCGCCGTCGCACGGTCCAAATGACGCAAAAGGTCGCCCATCGCCCGCGGATTGAGCGTGCCGTTCGGCATTTCGGGCCACGGCCGCCACATTGCTTCGGGCACATGGGCGGCAAGCTTGGATACCACCGACGCCGGGGCAAAAACCGTGACAAGCCCGACACCCGAACGCACAGCCGCTTGCACCGTCATCATCAACGCGCCGGGCATTCCAGTCGACCCCCCCACGATAAAAAGGTGACCATAGGTACGCTTATCCGCAGACGCCGGACGCAATTGCCGTAATGCCCTCAAGCTGTCCTGTTGCAAAAAAAAGCTTTCCCCCCGGATGGCCGATCCGGCTTCGGTGCGAAAAAACCCGAGATCCACGAACCGAACGCGCCCGCAATCGACCTGGTCCGAAAGCAGGACTTTTTTGACTACGCCGGTGGCATAGGAAAAATCCGCTCGAAAGAAGTGGTTGTCCGAGTCGTCGCCTTTCCCGCTGGGCACATCGATCGCCGCGCGCAACCCGATCGCTTCATACGCATTGACGGCCTCGATTACGCTGCGGATCGGCTCGCGGACAGGAGGGCGAAAGGTCATCCCCAACAAACCGTCGATAACAATATCAAAGCCCCTGCCCTCCGAGCACTTGTGCATTTGTTGGAGAATCGCTTCGCTGTCCGCATCCGAGGCCACCGGCAACTCTTTTACCCGCCCGGCAATCCGTTCGTACGCCTGACGGGCAAGAGGACGCATGTCCTCCGGCTCGGACACCCGAAGAAGCGTGATTTCGGCGCGGGGAAAATCCGCCAGCAATTGGCTGCATGCGATAAGGGCGTCGCCCGAATTATTGCCTTTGGCAAGCAAGGCCAGAACACGGAGTCTTTCGGGGACTTGCCGCAACTCCCGGTAATCGCAGACAAGGGCTTCAGCAACACCTTCCCCGGCTTTGCGCATGGCTGCCCACTCAGCCGCTTCATCGGGAAGAATTTCTTTTTCCAAAGCAAGGGATGCTTCACAGGAAAGCACGGGATAATTATAGGACGCAGGGTTCATTTATCTTTCACGGTATTACCGTTAATTTTCCTGATTTAAAGGTTTTTCCATTGCTTCACGCATTTCGGCAACAGCCGACTCAATTCCTTTGAAAAGAGCACAGCTGATTATAGAGTGGCCAATATTCAATTCATGAATGCAGGGTAAGCAAAGGATTTCTTTAATATTAGCGTAGTTTATCCCATGGCCCGCATTCACCACAAGCCCAAGTTGATCCGCCAACTCCGCGCCTCGCCGCAACTTCTCCCATTCCTCCCTGCGACCGCCGCTGTAAAAAGCGTTCGCATAGGCGCCGGTATGCAATTCGATCCATGGGCTCTGCAACTCGGCCGCTGCTTCAATCTGCACAGGCGAAGGATCAATAAAAAGGCTCGTAATAATGCCCGCTTCCCGCATGGCGGCAACCACCTCGCCCACTTGGGAACGTTGACCCGCGACATCAAGCCCCCCTTCCGTGGTAACTTCCGCCCGGTTTTCCGGAACCAGGCATACCGAATCCGGCTTCAACTCCCGGGCATATTCCGTCATTTGCTGGGTGGCGGACATTTCCAGATTCAATCGAGTCCCGATTTGCGCGCGCGCGCGTTCGACATCGGACGGTTGCACATGGCGGCAATCCTCACGCAAGTGCATCGTTATTCCGTCCGCTCCGCCTTTCTCGGCAAGCAATGCAAACGCCACCGGATCGGGCTCGACGCCGTCGCCGTAATCCAAGGGATGATCGCGGTAGCGGGCCTGCCGGACAGTCGCGCAATGGTCGATGTTTACCCCGAGCAAAATCCTGGATTTTTTTTCGTTCATTTTCTTAAAAAACGTCGGAGTTAATCAGTGGTTCAACTGCGGAATGTAGGTTTAACGCTTACCGTTTGTCGGAGAATTTTGATGCATGCATAGAGGAATAGCTCCCGCCGGTCAATTCAATGTCCCGCTGGTTCGCTTGATCGCATGTCTCTGCGTCCCGCAGCCATTGACTGTTACCCGCTTCTTTCCAATCCACCAACGTCAACTGCGGATAACGATTGGATTTCCAGTGATTCCATGAAAACCGCACTGCCAGATCCACGGGAATTCCGGGCTGCGGCACGTTTTTCATCCGCCATGCCACGCCGGACACAGCGCCGTCGTCAAACGGAAGCTGAAACCGGTAATGGCCGCGTCCAAACGGCTGGGGCGAGGACTCGAGAACCACCCCGCTCACCCCGAACACGGGCTCCGCGTTGCCCTGCCCGAAGGGATGCAGGAGATCGAGCTCTTCCAGTAAAAACCATTGCAATTCATCCGGATGCACCCACGCCGCCAACTCCAGCACAGGACCGGGCAGGCCGTCCGGATAAAGCTGTTTCAAGCCCTCCATAAAGCGGGCGGTAAACGCTTCCACCTGCTCCGCATCCAATGAAAGCCCCGCTGCCATAGGATGCCCGCCCCAGTGCCCGAGCACATCCGCGCAATGCTGGAACACTTTGACAAGATCGACGGAGGCGACGCTGCGGGCCGAGCCTTTTGCCATTTCCCCGTCGGCGCCCAGGACAACACAGGGCTTGTGAAAGCTCCGGCTTACACGGCTTGCCACAATTCCCACCACTCCGGCATGCCATTCCGGATCATAAAGAACGATCCCCGGAGCGTCGGCAAACAGTTCCGCCGCACGGTTCTCCGCTTCCTTAGTAATCGAACGTTCAATGGACTGACGTTCGCGGTTCATGCCATCCAGCTGCTCCGCAATCTTCCGGCAGACGTCCGGATCTTCACTCAGCAACAGATCAATCGGAAGACTTGCGTCCGCCAAGCGGCCGCTTGCATTGATGCGTGGCCCGAGTTTAAACGCGATATCCATGCTCCCCAACTCCTGCCCGTTGGGGATGCCGCTGACTTCAGCAAGCGCGCGCACGCCACAGCGCCCGTTTGACCTGAGGTGGCGGAGGCCGAACCACGAAAGTATCCGGTTCTCTTGCTCCAAAGGAACAAGGTCCGCTATCGTCCCCAAGGCAACAAGATCGAGAAACTCCTTGAGTTGGATTGTATCGACGCGCGTATCGCCTGCTTCCCGCAGTCGTTTCAACAAGCCGTGCAGAAGTTTGAAAACGAGGCCGGCGGCACACAGGTCCCGCCATGGCGCGGCAGGAAGGTCGTTAACGTGTGGATTCACCAGAATACAGCCCTGCGGCAGTTCGGCTTTCGCCTGATGATGGTCCACAACGACGACGTCAAAGCCACGTTCTTTCAAATATTCCAGTGGTTCATGCGCGTTTGTTCCGCAATCCAGAGCAATGAACAAGCCGGACGGCACATCTCCGCAAACACGGTCGATCGCCCGGCGGCTAAGCCCGTAGCCCTCCTCCATGCGGCGCGGCACACAAAAGCGCGGCTCCGCTCCCAGCATCCGCAAGAGACGAACAAGTTGCACCGTACTCGTCACGCCATCGACATCGTAATCGCCGAAAATCACTATGGTTTCCACATTCTCAATGGCGGCAAGCACTCGACGAACCGCCGCATCCATGTGCTCCAGGGCAAAGGGGTCCTCCAGGCTGTCGAGCCGGGGACGCAGGTAGGCCTTCGCCTGTTGAACGGTTGCCAGCCCGCGTTGCGCCAACAATCGCCCCATGGTATCGGACACCTTCAGCCCCGCGCTCAACTTGCGCGCGATCGCTTCATCGGTGTCAATCGTGGTCCACAACATTGAACTGCTTGCGACGTATGTTTTTTTCTTCGCCCGTTCCGGGCTTACTCCGCCTTTGTGCTTTCCCATTCATAACGTTTCGGCGTCAGTTCCCGCTCTTCAACATGGCGACGATCCCCTTTGTGCCACCAGAAAAACACCGGACTCGCTATGAAAATGGAAGAAAATGTTCCTGTAAGGATACCGATAATAAAGACAAAGGCGAAATCAGTGATGACGCCGGCGCCGAAGACATACAAGGACCCGGCCGCCAACAGGGTGGTGAAACTCGTCAGCAAAGAGCGTGAAAACACGCGGTTGATCGCAAGGTTAATGATCGAACGCAGGCCTGAGCCCGGATTCAGTTCCAGCTCTTCACGTATTCGGTCAAAGACGACAATGGTATCGTTGATCGAGTAACCGACGATCATCAGGATCGCCGCCAACATCGGAGCGGTGAATTGCCCGCTCACGAACAGACCCAGCGCGCCGAACAAGACGAAGAGCCCGACCGTCATAAGGACGTCGTGTATGGTCGCCACCACGGCTCCAACCCCGTAGCCCACCTCAAACCGCAAGGCCACATAGAGCAGGATCCCGCCCAATGCCGCAACAACCGAAAACAGCGCGTTCCATTGAATCCGCGAAGAGACCGCTGCTCCTATCTGGGTCACGCCTTCCTCCTCAAGCCCGGCTTCCGGGAAAGCCTCTTGTAAAGCGACCAATATATCACGGCTCTCGTCGAAGCGCGTCTGCAACTTGAGGACCGCCTGATCCTCGCCGATCATTTCCTGATAGACCGGGACCACTTCGCCCAAGTCCTGCTCGCGCGCGACTTCGATGATTTCTCCGGTGGCAAGACGTTCGTCATAATCAACCGTCATTTCATCGCCCCCCGTAAAGTCGATGCCCATAATGTTGTCGTGGTGCAGCGCGACACTGACCACGCCCGTAAGCACGAGCAACCAGGAGGCGAGAAAGGCGGGCTTCCGATACCGGAAAAAGTTGATGCTGTGCTCGTTGAATATTTCCAATCCCAGCACCTTGGAAACCCCGATTCGATGAACGAGGAAATCGATCAAGAACCGGGTAACAACCAGAGCGCAGAAAATGGACGCGCAAATACCGATGGCGAGCGTCACCCCGAACCCTTTGATCGGGCCGGTTCCCAGCCAGATCAGGATAGAGGCTGTAATCAGGGTCGTGACATTCGCGTCCACAATCGTTGATGTCACTTTCTCGAACGCCCCGGCGGTTGCGTTTTTGAGCGACTTGCCCAATCGCAACTCCTCGCGCAAACGCTCGAAAATCAGAATATTCGCATCCACTCCCATGCCCAGCGTAAGGATCAATGCCGCGATGCCCGGCAGGGTCAGGGTCGCTCCGAAACTCGCAAGCACCCCGAGGACAATGCAAATGTTCACGGCAGCCGCAATCACCGCAACGAGGCCGCCAAGGAAATAATAAATGACCATGAACGCAACCACCAGTATGCCGGCCCACAGCGCGGCGTTGGCCGAGCTCTCGCGTGTGCCGGCGGCCAGGGTCGGCCCGACCTCATACATTTGATCCACCTGAAGTTCGACAGCCAGCGGGTTGTTCAAGACGTTCGACAGTTCGATCGCCTCGCGCTGCGAGAAGTCGCCCGTAATTTGGGCGCTGTTGGATAATTCCTCCTGAATGACCGGCGCTGAATACAACTTGCCGTCGAGCACAATCGCCAGCCGTTCTCCCACCATGTCCGATGTTACGGAGCGCAAAACATTGGCGCCTTCCCCCGTCATTTCCAAACCGATCCGGAATCCGCCGGCCTGGGTTTGCTGTGGATTCGCCTGTTCGATAATTTCCCCGGTCGCTTCGGGGAGTTTTTTTACAAAGTGCTTGCGCTCGCGCATTTCGCCGGTTTCAGGGTCTTCCACTTCCTCGACCAGAATTTCATAACCGGCCGGGGTCTCTTCGGCTTC
>JBKGYB010000065.1:0-9212 GCA_046546295.1 Opitutales bacterium
CCTAAGCGCTTTCGGCTTGGCTCACAAAGAGCGCCAGGCTTGCCGTGTAGCCGTGCAAGCGGGTCTGCCCGTTGAGCGGCCCGAACTCGCCGTTGCAGAAAATGCCGCCCACAGGCAGATCGGGGAAATACTCGTGAATCAGGCTAACATCATGATCGGGCGTTCCGAACAGGGAAGAGCCCCGCCCAACGCAATTGCACAAACAGGCCCCGTAAATCGCCTGAACGCCAAGCGACGTTTCGAGTTGCGCAAGTTGATGCCGAAAGTCCTCGGTCGCAGTGGCCGCGTCGCGGATCTGAAATTGCAGGTTCTGGCCGATCCGGGGCGGCGTCGCTATGGCCACGGCCCCCGATTTCGGGTCGATGGCCGCCAGATTGCGGACCAGAAAGTCCCCAGCGCTAAAATTCTGCTTGTATTCATTCGAGACCAGGCCAATGAAAATATTTCCCCGCGCGCGCATCTGCTCCCGTCGCGTCATGCCCTCAAGCGTATCGCGCAAAACTTCGAGAATCGGCCGGTTCCCGACTTTTTTTATCACATTTTTCTCCGCGTCTGTCACCGTCCAGGGACTTCCGACCGGGCGGCATCCCTGCGCGACCAGCGGCGCGACGGTTGTCGCGCCTTCAAGGCCAAGGGCAACCGCGCCTTCCCCATGGATTTCTCCGTCCACAAAAAGGGTGGTGTGCGGCTCCTGAGGGTTGACGCCGGCAAATCCCCCTATGGTCGGCCGCCCGCCGGTCGCACGGTCCCAGTCCGGCAGCCAGCTTTCACTCCCGATGCTTTCCGGAGCGCCGAAAAGAAGCCAGGCGTTGATCGCATCGGGTTCCGGTCCCAATGCCTTGCGGAAAGCCTCAACCCGGTTTTCTCCATGAAAAAGATCTTCCGGAAGGTGAATCGCGCGCACATTTGTCTCCGGCAAGTGACATAATATGACGGAAATTCCGCCTTCGTTTTCAATCTCCCGTTGATCAGCGATTAGTCCAGTACTGGAGCAGCCGGTCAGCACAGGAACATGCGCATAGATACGAATGATTTCGATCACGTTGGCAATCGTGGGGAGGGCGTTTTCCGTAGCGAACACAAGGCCGAAAGCAACGGGGCCGTTCAAACGATCCAGCTGCCCGGACGCCCAGGTTTGAAGAGCTTCTTCGTCCAATGGCAACGGGAAATGGCGCGTGGCGCAATAGTTTGGGAGAACTGGCATGATACATTATGTGCTGGGCGCTGCTACGCATGCGACGAGCAGCCTGTCGGGCGCAGGGATTGCTCCATCTCAGCGCGGTATGCCCAGCATTCTACGGATCGTGCGAATCGTCAAGCCAGCCCTTTCGCCCGCTTCTGAATTATGTGGAAAGAAAGGTGTGTGATAAGGATTGATAAGCGCACGAAAATGCCATCATATTGTGTGCCTTATCATGCCACCCGAAGCGTACAAATCAAACAAGCGTCACCGGATCCTGTACCTTGCCCCTGACTCGAAGGATGCCGAATGGGTGCTGGAACAGCTCGGCGATTCCGGGCTCGGGCACTCGCTGACTCGCGCGACCAGTTTGGCCGAGGGAGAAGAGGCGTTGCAGCAGGGGAATTTTGACTTGGTTCTCGTGGATCTCACGCTTCCGGATGGCAACGGCTTGGAGCAAGTGCCTGCGATTGGCGAGCTTGCCTCGGAAGCCGCCATCGTCGCCTTGCTCGATGCAGAGCAGGAAAAAATCGCGCTGAAGGTGCTCGAAAAAGGGGCTCATGACTTCCTCTTTAAAAGCAATTTGAAAGCGGACCTGCTCGAACACTCGATCCGCTGCGCAACAACGCGTGTAGCTGCTCTCAAGCCGAACAAGGAAAACTACCGGCAGGCATTAATGAAGTATCTTTTTGATGGCAATGAAGACGCTATGCTGATTCTTGGTCCCAATAGTGAGATTCTGTCTTTCAATCCCGCTGCCGCCGAACTCCTCGAAGCCGGGCCGGAATCCTTGGTGGGGGAAGTCTTTCCTTTCAGTGTTCGCGCAGGCGACCGGACGGAACTCGAAATCCCCGGGCCCGGCGGGAGTACGCGCATGGTTGTGCTCGACGCAGTCGCCGAGCCCTCCGGAAAAGACCGGACACTGCTGGTGACGCTGCGTGATGTAACCGACCGGCGCAAGACGGAACAGGCGCTGCTCCGCAAAAACAAGTGGTTTGCAGGGCTGATGGCTGCCAGCGGGGAGGGCATTATTACAACGGACCGCAATGGTTCGGTGACATCCATGAATAAAAAAGCCGAGGAGCTTACAGGCTACCGGGAAGAGGACGTCGTTGGCCGGCCTCTTCCCGATGCCTTGCGCCTCAAAGTCCCTTCAACCGGAGAAACCGTTAAGAATCCGGAAGCGGTTCTTCTTTCACGCAACAAGAAGCGCCCGGAAAGGGAAAAGATCTTTCGTATTGTCCGGGAGAGCGAGGAGGATCCGCTTGTCCATGTATCCATGCAACCGATTGCGGACGAGGACAGCGGTCGGCACGGCTGCCTCGCCCTCCTGCGCCTCTCCTGCCCCCACGAAGGGGAATTGGAGGAAAAACGCTTTAAGGAGGAAAATCTTCGGACCATCAGCCTGCTGGCCGGCGGGATCGCCCATGATTTCAACAACCTGCTCTCCGCAATCATCGGAAATATTTCCGTCTGCCGCCTGGACATGGAATCGGACAACCCGCAGGCGGAGAAACTCAAGGCCGCCGAAAACGCGGCTCTGCAGGCCCAGCATCTTACCCGCCAATTGCTTACCTTTTCCAAGGGCGGGGCGCCGGTCGTCGAAGCCACGGCCATCGATCAACTGGTCGATAGCTGTGTCCAGTTCATCCTCCGCGGCTCCAACGTCCGATGCGAAGTGCGCAAATCAGAGGATCTCTGGGACGTCGATGTCGACGGAGGACAAATCGGGCAGGTCATCAACAACCTGGTGATCAACGCCAGTCAAGCCATGCCGGAAGGCGGGGTAATTGACGTCGAAATGTCCAATGTATCTCTCAACCCGGACGAAGTGCCCCCGCTTGAGGCAGGGGATTACGTATGCATCTCCGTGGCGGACAAAGGCTGCGGCATTTCGGAAAGCGACCTCGGGCAAATCTTCACCCCGTATTTCACCACCAAGGAACAGGGCAGCGGGCTCGGGCTCTCATCCGCCCGCACGATCCTTAACAATCACGGAGGCCATATTACCGCAACCTCGACTCCGGGCGAAGGATCAACCTTTTGGGTGTACCTGCCCCGGGCATCGGCGAAATCCCGGGAAGCTGCGAAACCACAGGAAAACGTGTCCGAAGACGCCTCCGATTTTCCCTTGCGCGACAAATCCAGAAAGAGGGAAGGAAAGAAGGGGGGGCGCATCCTCGTGATGGATGACATGGAGCCCATGATGCTGGTGGCGGGGGAAATTATCGGGGTGCTCGGTTATGATGTGGAATTTGCCCATGACGGCGAGGAAGCTATCCGTGTCTATAAAAAAGCAAAGGAAGCGGGCGTCCCGTTCGACGCTGTCGTTTTTGACCTCACCGTGCCCGGCGGCATGGGTGGCGAAGAGGCCTGCGGGATCCTCCGCGAATACGACCCCGACCTGGTTGCCATTGCGTCAAGCGGCTACACCACATCAACGGCAATGGTGGATTACCGGGAAGCGGGTTTTCAGGCGGTGGTTCCGAAACCCTACCGTATTAAGGAAATGAGGACGGCTTTGACGCGCGTGCTGGGCGGGGTGTAATATTACGCCCCGCTTTCCGCAGGCATTTGAAACGGAAGGAGGCGACAAGTATGAGCGAGGACGAGTTGGAACCGGTTGAATTTCCCATCAACGGGGAACTGGACCTTCACGCCTTTCGGCCGTCGGAAGTCAAGGACCTGGTGCCCGACTACATCGAAGCCTGTCTCGAAAAAGATATTCACCGCCTCCGCATCATACACGGGAAGGGCATCGGGACGCTCCGCGAAACCGTCCATTCCATTCTCCGCCGGGATAAGCGGGTGGCTGATTTCACCCTGGCCGACCGCAACGAAGGAGGGTGGGGCGCAACGATTGTCCGGCTGCACGGGAAATACTAGCGGTATTCAAGACAATGCCCCGCCGCAGCTTGACCCCTGGCCGGCGGTGCATCCGAAACAATGGCTGCCGGTGCGGATGGGGATCCGTCGAATCGTTTCAACATCAATGTCCCAGAGCTTCATCGGCCCTTCGCCGCCCGATAGCTTCAAGTCGAGCTGCTGGTTGAAATCGCAGTCGTAAATATTGCCCAGCCAGTCAATGTTCAGGGTGTCCCGGCACATCAAGCCTTCCACGGATTCGGGGTTGAAGCTGTCGACCAGCAAGCGCATATAATCCTCCAGCTTGCCGTTGTGTTTCAAATAGGAGGCGAAACGGGCGATCGGCATGTTTGTTATCGTATACAAACTGTGAAAATCAATATCGAAGCGCGCTTTCAACTCGCGTTTGTAGTCGATCTCCAGTTCCGCTTGATCCGGCGGCAGCGCGGCGCCGTTCGGGTTGTACACAAGGTGCAGCGGCAGATCCTCCCGACGGCCATACCCGGCCTGATTCAAGCGCCGGAGCGCTTCAATGCTCGCTTCAAACACGCCGTCCCCCCGTTGCTGCGTTACATTCTCAGGACTGTAGCACGGCATGGAGGCCACAACTTCAACGCCCCGTTCCGCAAAAAACGGGATCAAGTCCTCGTAGCCGGGCTCAAGTAAAATCGTAAGGTTCGAGCGGTCAATGATATGGCGCCCGAGCGCATGCACCTGGTCGACGAGATAGCGGAAGTCCGGTATCATTTCAGGCGCACCGCCGGTCATGTCCACGGTCGCAACCGGGTTCTCCGCCAGCCACGCAAGTATTTTGTCGACGGTCTCGCGCGACATGATTTCCTTTCGTTTCGGTCCGGCGTTTACATGGCAGTGGGCGCAGGTCAGGTTGCAGATTTTGCCCACATTGATCTGCAGGATCCGCGGAACGCCCCGTTTCAACCCGCGGCCATGCGCCGCCAGCATGTCACGGAATGTATTGTCTTGATCACCGCTGCGCGCGGCAACAGCCCGCTTAGCAGCAGCTGTCGCTTCCATTGTCGCAGCGGGAAGAGGGTTCTGTGGTGGCTTCATAATTCTTTCCTTTGTCCATAAGTTGAGGGGGTGAGCGCGAAAAGACTGGGTTTATTCCTGCTTACAGTAAAAAAAACAGCCCGGATCGCGAACGATCCGGGCTGCAAAGGGCGCGGCTGCTGCACACGGAGTCGCTCCGTACGGCCGCTATACAAGCCCGCGTGTGAAAAGCGCGGGACTATGGCTGAAATTTAACGTTTTCCGCTTACTGCTGCGGCTGTTGTTGCTGCATCTGCTGTTGCATCTGCTGCTGCATTTGCTGCTGTTGCTGCTGCTGTTGCTGCTTCTCAAGCTCTTCCAGCTGCTGGCGCTGTTCTTCCGTGAAAATGCTCTCGACCCTGGATTGCAGCACCACGGAAGTGGCGGTGATTTTTCCGGTCAGCTCACCGAATTCAGCTGCGATTTCCCGCACCTTATCTTCGTCAGCGTCCGCTCCGGCTTCTTCTTGAAGGGCCTGTTGCAATTCCTGCGTCTTGGCCTGCATTTCCTCGATTTCAGGACTGAGTTCGTCGATCACCGCGCGAATCTCGCTTTGCTGATCGTCACTCAAGTCCAGCATTTCCGCGAGCTGGTCGACCTGGTCGGGTTGCTCGCCCTGTTGAGGCATTTGCTCACCCTCTTGAGGCATTTCTTGGGCTTGCTGCCCGTAGGTTGTGGCGCAGAGGCCCAAGGCGACTGCAGCTATGGATAAGTATTGTAGGATTGTTTTCATTGTTTTTCTGTTTGCGGCTGTCTTTTGCCGGATGGTTTGTGTTGAGTCCTTCGGGCTCGAAGGCGCGGTGAATTATTGAACGTTTTAAGTGATGAGGCCGCCGATAAGCTAACCCCCGTGGCTCGAAGCACGTGCCGGCGCAACATCGCCTCGACCCGTCTCAGACCCAAACTTGGCGGTACGGACAGCGCCGTCAAGAGGAGATTTCAAATGGTCGAACGGATACATGTGGTTATGCATTTCAGCGGTTGTTGTTAATGACTTCATGCTTTCATGGCACTCGCTGCTTCCGAAACGTATGTTAAACCGGGAGCAGGGTCGTATGTGACCCTGAAAAAACACGCATGTTCCTTCGGGTCTTCGCATCCGCTTGGTATTTATTCGACAGGGCGCCGGAAATCCGTCCTCTCAAAAACCGCTACCGTCGGTTTTTCACGTCCCGCTTTCCCGATCCGTCGGAGCAGATGCCAGCCGTGAAAATCCGGTTCGAGGTGGCCGGGCAGTTCAAGCAGGATCCGGCTCCGAGGCCCGGCAAGACGGTGCAGGTGGGTGGAAAAAACTTCCTGTAACGCGTCGTTCGCAGTGTGATAGGGCGGGTCGAGGAAGATCAGATCCGGGCATACAGGCGCCGGAGCAAGCGCTTCAACGCGGCACGGCAGAATTTCGGTTTCCCCGACCGCTTGTCCGCAACTCCGGGAAACTTCGTCAAGATTGCGTCGCAAACAGGCGAGGGCCTGCGGGTTGCTTTCGCAAAACCGTACCTGCCGGGCGCCGCGACTGAGCGCTTCCAGCCCATACGCGCCGCTGCCCGCGTACAGGTCGAGCACCCGTGTGTTTTCCACAGTGGCTGCGAGGCTTGAGAACACGGCCTCCCGCATGCGATCCGTCGCCGGGCGGGTCGCGTCACCCCTTGGCGCGCGCAAGGGGATGCCGCGCGCTCTTCCACCGGTTATACGCATTACGCCTCGACCGGGGCGGCCTCTTCTTCCTTCTCTTCCCCGGATCCACCAAGGGATTCGCCGCCCTTGACTTTCACCTTGTCGAGAATCAGCTGAGTCAATTTGTTCGCCACGTTCGGATTTTCCGCAAGGTGCTTCTTCGCGGCTTCACGGCCCTGGCCAATCATTTCCCCGTCGAAAGAGATCCAGGAACCTTTCTTTTCAAGCAGCTTGTGCTCGACGCCGAGATCGACGAGTGAGCCAGTGTGGGAGATGCCTTCATCATACATGATGTCGAACTCGCTCTGCGTGAAGGGTGGGGCCACCTTGTTTTTGACCACTTTCAGTCGGGTCCGGTTGCCGATCACCGTGCCCGCGGTGTTTTTGATCTGGCCGATCCGGCGAATGTCCATGCGCACGGAAGAAAAGAATTTCAAGGCCCGCCCGCCGGGCTGGGTCTCGGGACTCCCGAACATGACGCCGATCTTTTCGCGTATCTGATTGGTGAAAAGCACCACACACTGCGACTTGTTGATAGCCGCCGCCAGACGGCGCATCGCCTGACTCATCATGCGCGCCTGAAGCCCGACCGTGGAATCGCCCATCTGGCCGTCCAGTTCGTTTTTCGAGACCAAGGCAGCCACCGAGTCGATCACGATGATATCAATGGCCCCCGAGCGGATGAGGGTTTCCGTAATGTTCAGGGCGTCTTCCCCGCTCTCCGGCTGAGAAACCATGAGGTTTTCCAAATCCACGCCCACAAGCTTCGCGTAACGCGGTTCCAGCGCGTGCTCCACGTCAATGAACACCGCATTGCCGCCTTCCTTTTGCGCCTGGGCGATCGCGCTCAGACAGAAGGTCGTCTTGCCGGAACTTTCCGGCCCGTAAATTTCGCAGACCCGCCCACGCGGCAGCCCGCCCGTGCCAAGAGCGAGATCGATCGCGATGGAGCCCGTGGAAATCACGTCCACCTCCATCTTTGTGGCCTCGCCAAGCCGCATCAGCGCACCGGGGCCGAATTGCTTGTTGATGCCGGATATTGCGAGTTCGAGGTCTTTTTTTCCTCCGTCGGAATTGTTTGCTGTCTTTTTTATTTGTGCTTTTGCGGCCATATTTCCTAGTGGGTTCGATTTGAGTGAATTTTGCAATACTGTTGTAATCCAAATCTTGACAATGACAAGAATAAATGACAATTTGTTCACTGCTTGAATTTCACGCCTTATGCCGGAACTTTCCCAGGACGAAAAAAACACCCGAACGGGCTTGCGCTATGCGCGGTGGGCGGGCTATGCGCTCGGGCTGACACTGGTCGGGCTCGCGGCCGGGGAGTGGTTTCGGGGCACGGACGGATTTCTCCAAATTTTTACCGCGGTCTATTTCCTTGTCTATGGGATTCTCCTTTGCCTGCCGTATCACCGCATGGACGGCCGGCTTTGGAAGCGTGCGTTCCTGGCATTGTCCGGGGCTTCCGCAGGCTTTGTCTTTCTGATGATTGTCCGGGTCATGCTTGAGCACATCGCGGCGGCCGAGCAAGGCGAGAACCTGGGCGTACCGGGATTCGAAGGCCTGCTTATTTTCGTTGGACTCCTGCAAGTGCCGGCAGTACTTTTTCAACACCGGCCCGACTGGCTCGAATAAATTTTTTCATGGCTCCCTGTAAACACGTCATCTGGGATTGGAATGGCACACTGTTGGATGATACCTGGCTCTGTGTGGAAGTTCTGAATACAATCCTGGAAAAACGGGGTGCTCCAGGGATTTCCCGGCATATCTACCGGGAAAATTTCGGCTTTCCTGTGGTCCATTTCTACAAATACCTGGGATTTGCTACGGATGACCAAAGTTTCGACAAGGTGAGCCGCGAATTCATCGAAACCTATGAAAAGCGCTGGCTCCGGGAGTGTTCCCTGCACCACGAGGCTGACGCAACGCTTGCCCGCCTTCGCGCAGCGGGCGTTACACACTCGGTGCTGTCCGCGGCCCGTCAACAGGCGCTTGACCAGGGGATTCAACATTTCGGAATCCGGCGGCACTTCCATGGGCTCGTGGGCGCCGACAATATCCACGCCCGCGGGAAGACCGAGGAAGGACGCAACTGGATTGCGCGCCTCCACTGGGAACCGGAGGATGTTGTCCTCGTCGGCGACACCCTGCACGATTTCGAAGTGGCCGAAGCGATCGGCGTGCGCTGCGTCCTCATGGCGCACGGGCACCAGTCTGAGGAACGCCTTGCACGCAGTGGCGCCCCCGTCGTTCATTCCCTGACGGAACTCCTCGAGCGGCTGCAGGCATTTTGCCACGTTTAAGTCGCATACCTGGGACAAGTGGTGGAGTGGTGGAGTAGTGGAGTGGTGGAGTGGTGGAGTAGTGGAGTAGTGGAGTGGTGGAGTAGTGGAGTAGTGGAGTGGTGGAGTGCCGACCCGCGGGGCGGGTTTCCATCGCTTGA
>JBKGYB010000066.1:0-9164 GCA_046546295.1 Opitutales bacterium
AATGATCAGTGTTCATCAGTGTTAATCAGTGGTTCAACTGCGGAATGTAGGATCATCGGCGTCACCGCCGATGCTACAAATCCGACAATAACTCGCGGACTTCTTTTGCGGGGTCTTCGTGGTTTTGCTCAATTGCGAGGCGCAGGGCTTCTTCGAGGACGGACCGCGCTTCTTCAGGGCGTTCCAGGTTGAGCAGCGCTTTTCCCAGAAGAATGCGGGGCAGCATCCAGTCGTTGCGCGCCTCCGCGCATTTGTGAAGATGGGGGATGGCTTCTTCACAGGCCTCTTCATCAAAGAGTGCCTGCCCCAGGCTGAAGCGAAACAGTATATTGTCCGGTTGTGCTTCGACTTTCGGACGAAAAATATCGGATTTTGCGGGCATGCGTATTTTAAAACAGTTCGTGTGGCGGTGCTTATGAAACCTTGTTTTTGCGGGCGGGGCGCGGGAGGTGGATGGTGTTGACGACGCGCTCTACGAGGGGCGGGCGTTCCATGGGGGCGTTTTCAATCGCGGCATAGAGTTCCCGCAACAGGTCTTCCCGAGCCTCTTGGGAGGGGATGTAACGAAGTCGTACTTCCACGAGTTCGGGACGTAGTTCGAGCCAGTCCGAACGAATTTGGGCGACACGGGGAAGAGTTTTCAGGTGGTTGCGGAGCGCGCGGTTCGAGCGCAGGTTCGGGCTTTGGTCCAGGCAATAGCTGACCGCTTCCAGGCAATCGCGCTCCTCCTCGGTGAGTGAACCCCAGCTGAACCCGCATAGTTCGGCGCGCGCTTCGGAGAGCATGCGGTGAAGGCAGGCCATGCGCGTACGCAGAACACGGGCAATGTCCGAAAGGGGCCATTTTTCGAGCTCGTAAGTCAGAAAGGCGAAGCGTGTCCGCGGGGTGAGATGCCGCAATTGCGTCACCAGCGGGTTTGGCGAATCGGTGGACGCAGTCTGTGCTTCACTCTCCATAAGTGCCCGGGCGAGCATCTGTTCGAAGTCGGTAAACCGTTCAGCGTAGCGCAAGTTTTGCCACAGGCTGAGAAAAAGACGCGCCACACGGGAGCGACGGCTTGCATCGGGCTCGGGGAAAGAGGCGCCAAAAAAGACACAGGCCAAGTCGATGTAATAGGCGGCGAGAGCGAGGTAGGCTTCGCAATCCCGCGTTTTTGCTGTTTTCAGCAAATTTCGGCGGGCTGTGCGCGCGGGATGCCGGTGTCTCGCTCGAGTGAGAAAACGACGAATGGAGTACATGCAATTCGTAGAAAGCAAAGGTGGAGGATTAATCCTCGTCGCCGGGCCGGCGTTGCCATTCCGAGCGACAATCCTGCATCATGCGAAGCCAGAGTTCCCGTAGATCAAAGATCCGGATCCGTGCTTCATGGCGAATATTTTCGATGACTGCCAAATCCGGGTGGATCAACTGGTCGAGCAGGGCAAGGGACTGGTTCAGGGCAGCGAGGGCATTTTTCAGGTGGCAGATCGCCAAGCCGAAATCGCCGAGGTCGAGCGCCTGGATCGCGAGCACCACGTTCATTTCCCCCTGGTGCAGTGTGGCCGCATACCGCCAGCTCAGCCCGGGAGTCGCCTGGCTCCGGTTGCGCGCCATGAAGTTTTCCCAATTTTGGTGTAAATACCGGTACAGCGCTCGTGTTACAACAAAGGCGGGGTGTCGGTGCAGGGTGTATGGGACGGGATCATTGTCCTCGGCGTACGTTTCGTCTTCCGGGTCCAGCGTGCTCACGACATCGGCCATTGAAATATCTTCCACGTCCCACCCCATCATGGCGGCTGCTTCGTCGAGGTGGTTGGGCTTGTCCTTGAGTGTGTTGTAGATGGAAAGAAACTTCGTGGTATCCCGTTCCGATGTGTTGAGGAAGTCGCGCCACTGGGCTTCGCTCAAGTTCGGCTCACCGGGGAAGTCTTCCCAGCCACCTTCGGAATGGTCGAAATTTGGATCGTTCATAAATAATTAAAGCAGGGGATCCGAACGGGGGGCTCTCGTTAACGAAACATAACTTGGAGCCATTCACCGAAAAAATCAACCCCATTTTGATTTGGAAAAAATTTGCTTCCTGCGGACTAATGCCGCATATTTTTAAGCCTTGGGGCAGGACGTCACCGGTGAAAGCCGGAGTTTTCTAGAAATCGCAATAAAAAAGAAATTTATGAGTGAAAATGTCTGCCGAATGAACTGTTGGTTTGAAGGCCATGTCCAAGGCGTGGGCTTCCGCTACCAGACGACGTCTGTGGCCCGCGGCTTTGATGTCACGGGAACCGTGCGAAACCTCCCGGACGGGCGGGTGCATCTGTACGCGGAAGGCGCGGAAGACGAGGTGCTCGCTTTTCAGCGGGCTGTGGAGGATGAGCTGGGCAGCTACATCCGGAACTCCACAGTGGAAACGGAACAGGGTCCGCGAACCTGCGAAGGCTTTCGGATTGTGCAATGAAGGAGCCGGCCGTCCGGATACAGGGCTTGGTGAAGGATTTTTCACCGGGCATGAGAGGTCTCAAGCTTCGGGCTGTCGACCACCTCGATCTGCAGGTTGGAGACAACGAGGTGTTCGGCTTGCTCGGGCCGAACGGCTCGGGCAAGAGCACGACCATCAAAATAATTCTCGGTCTGCTCGCGCCGACCGAAGGCGGATGCTCGATATACGGGGAAAAAAGCGCGGCCGTCCATGCCCGCCGGAGCGTGGGCTTTCTCCCGGAAGCCCCCTATTTCCATCGCTTCCGGTCCGGCCGCGAACTGGTCCGTTTTTACGGTCGCATTTGCGGCATGCCTCGGACGGAACTGGAGGACCGGGTGGACTCTGTGATCGAGCTCGTCGGCATGCGTGAAGCGGCGGACCGTCGGGTCAGCACGTATTCCAAGGGCATGCTTCAACGAATCGGGCTGGCGCAAGCCCTCGTCCACGATCCCCGACTGGTGGTGCTCGACGAGCCGACGGCGGGGGTCGACCCCCTGGGGTCGGCCGCTATTGCCTCAATCATTCGTGAATTAAAGAAGCGTGGCAAAACCGTGTTGATTTCCTCCCATTTGCTCGCCGAAATCGAAGGGCTCTGCGACCGGGTGGCGATTCTCCACCGCGGCCGTTGTATTCGCGAGGGCCGTGTGGATGAACTGGTGGAAGATGCCGCCGCCGACATGCTTGTCGTGGAAGGTCTTGAGGCCGAGGGACGGGAGGTGGTTGAGCGGGCGATTGAAGAACAGGGCGGCCGGATCCGCCGGGCGGGTAAGCCGCGGAGAAGCTTGGGGGAGCTTTTCCTGGATGAAGTGAATCGTCGGGAACAGCCGAACCGTCCCATTTCAGAAGATGAAGCGTTCGGTAAAAAGAAGGGGGGCCAGGCATGAATGCCGTCACCGCATCCTTTACCCGAATACGCCTGATCGCGGGAAATACATTTCTGGAAGCGGTCCGTCAGAAATTTTTCAATGCCATTTTGCTGATTTCCGTCGGATTGGTGGCAAGTTCCCGCTTCTTCCAGCAATTTGATTTCGGCGCCGGCGAACTGAAATTCATCACGGATTTCGGATTCGGCGCGCTTTTTTTCTTTGGTTCAATCCTCGCTATCACCACGACCGCCCAACTTTTTTTCAGTGAAATCGAAAACCGCACGGCGCTGACGCTTCTGGCAAAGCCAATCCACAAGCTGGAGTTTCTCACGGGGAAATTTCTTGGTATCTTTGTTCTGCTGCTGGCTTTCACCCTGTTGATTACGCTTGTCCTGGCCGGCATCCTGTACTGGCGGGAGAGCGCGTTGATGGAACGCATGGGAGAGGCCCTTGAGGGCGGGCGCGTCATTCGTTACGGCGACATCTTTCTATTCGGACTCCTGCAATGGATCAAATTCGGCATCCTGTGCGCAATCACTCTCTTTATAGCGAGCTTTTCGTACACCAATCTCTACACGATTATGGTAGGGTTTATCATGCTCATTATCTGTCAGCTGCAGTATATCGCGCGCGATGCATACGGCGGCATGGAGGCCGGAGCCGTCCGATGGCTGGTTGCCGCACTGGCCCTGGTATTTCCGAACTTCCAGCTTTTCAACATAGGGGATCAATTGGTTTTCAACGTATCCGAACCGTTTCCCGCCGCGACAGCTGTCCGGCTTGTGCTGTACGGCCTCATTTACATGGCTGTGTTCCTGTTGCTTGCGCACTTCAACTTTCGAAAGCGGGAGATGTAGCGCATGAAGTTCCGGTTTATTCTTGAGCGATATCCTGTGTTCTCCGGCTTCTGGCGGGCCACCGTTGTATGTCTCGGGCTCGCGTTAACCGGCTGGCTCGCTCGCCCGGTTGAAGCGCCCGCATGGAAAGTGGTGCGAGCGAAACAACCCGAAATAATTTTTGAAGAACTGGAGAGCGCGCTCGGCCAAGGGCTGGTTGTCGGCATGCTCGGCGGATTCCGGACAATCCTTGCCGATTTCACGTGGATCCGGCTGTATGCTGTTTGGGAGAAAAAAGAGCAGGAAAAACTCGATCCGCTGCTGCGACTGACAACAACGCTCGATCCCGAATCCGAATACTTCTGGTTGAACGGCGCTCGTATGCTTGCCTACGATGTGCCCGCATGGCGCATCCAGGCAGCAGGCGGCTATGAGGCAGTGACGGAGTCCGAACAGAAAGCGATTAACCGGGAACAGGCGGAACAGGCTTTCCGCCTGTTGGAGAAAGCGCGTGAATACCATCCGGACAATCCGCGCATGTATCTCGAAGTCGGCCAGATTTACATGAATCGTCTGGAGGATCCGGCCGCCGCCGCCGACTGGTTTTTGAAGGCTTGGGAAAAGCCGGACGCTCCGTATTTCGCAGCCCGCATCCATGCGGAGCTTCTTCGGAGGCAGGGAAAGAATGAGGAGGCCTATGCCTTCTATCGGGACTTGTATGCGGAGTTGCCGGACGGGGATCCTCGTGCAATGAAAAATGTCGTTTTGGAGCGGATCCGTGAACTTGAGACGATTCTTGAGATGCCCGCCGGGAAGCGGTATCGTCCGGGTCGCTGAATACCATGGCCCGCTCACGCAAAAAATCCGTCCGTCCCGGAAAGGAGACGCAATTCCGGCACCGCATCAATGCGGGGCGTGTGGCCGTCTTGAATCAAACGCCGTTCTTCAGGCGACAATTCGGACAGGTAACAAGTGAATGGAAGCCGGATGACACGCGCGTGACCTTTGCGGACTTTGCCATTTCTGAAAAGGTGTTTGCCGAACTGCGACGGGATTTTCCGGAGGACAACTACTGCAGTGAAGAAGCCAGCCCTCGGGATGAAGTGCTCGCGCTGGATGGCCCCTTTGCCTGGGTCATCGATCCTATCGACGGCACCAATAATTATGCCCTTGGCTTTCCGGTGTGTGCGATATCGCTTGCCTTGTTGCGGGAGGGGCGGCCGGTATACGGGTTTGTTTACGACCACAGCACAGACATGCTTATCGAAGGGGGCCCGGAACACGGACTTTTCCGTAACCGGAAAAAATTCAACCGCGCCCGTGTTGCGGCTGAAGCGCAGGCCATGCTGGGGCTACACTTTCCAATGGAAGCGGCGATTGTGGAGCGAATTGCTCCGTTGCTGGCGCGTTACCGGATCCGATGCCTTGGAAGCGCCGCCCTCATTGCGACTTATGTCGCTACCGGCTACCTCAGCGGAGCCATTGATCTTCGCGTGAAAGTTTGGGACATTGCGGCGGCGTATGCGCTTTGCCAAGCAGCCGGCATTCGATTCGAATTTACCGGGAAAAACCCCTTCCCCCTGACAAGCTTTCATGCTGAAGCCGCCCGCTGCCCTTATTTCGCCGGGCCTGATCCCTTTTTCGGGGAAATAGCGCACGCTCTGAATCAGTCCCGGCCGGCCAAATAACGCAGAGCGCCCACATAGCCCTCGAAGCCGAGACCGGAAATCACTCCAATACAGGCATCCGCCGTAAGCGAGTTGTGACGGATCGATTCCCTGCGGTGCAGGTTGCTCAAATGCACCTCGACCGTCGGTAGATCGCTTCCCGCAATCGCGTCGCGCAAAGCCAGACTCGTGTGCGTCAGTGCCCCCGGATTTATGATCAAGCCGTAAACTTCCCCGTCCGCGAAAACATTGTTGATCTCGTCAATGATGAAGCCCTCGTGGTTGGATTGATAGAACTGCACCCCCACGCCCAATTGCTCGGCCTCCTCCATCAATAGGTTTTCCAAATCCGTCAGGGTCTGGTCCCCGTATATTTCGGGCTCACGGCGCCCGAGACGATCCATGTTCGGTCCGTTGATAATGGCGATTCGTTTCATGAGGCGATTAAGCTAGCAGGAAATTTCCGAAAATGCGCGCAAAAAATTCAACGCCGCTCCGCAGGCAATAATTCGGCCAATTCCTTGAGCGCATCGAAATGATCGCCCAATTCCCGCGCTTCGCCGGATGATTCAAGGGTTTTGGAAAACAGGTTCCGCTTTTCCTCCTGAAGATTCTGTATCCGTTCTTCAATCGTATCCTGCGTAATCATGCGGTATACAAATACACGATGCTGCTGCCCGATGCGGTGCACGCGGTCGATTGCCTGGTTTTCAACCGCCGGGTTCCACCACGGATCCAAAAGGAATACGTAATCCGCAGCATGTAGTGTAATCCCCGTGCCGCCCGCGCGCAGGCTGACCAGAATTACCGCAGGCCCCGCTTCGTTTTGAAAACCTTCGACCGGCGCGGCCCGATCCCGGCTCGCGCCGGTCAATTCGTACACGCTGACATCCGGAAACTCCTCATGAATCACCGGCCGCAGCCGTTTGAGCAACTCAACGAACTGACTGAAAACCACAATCTTGCGCGAGCCATTCCCCTGAATCGCCTCGGCCAACCGCGTCAAAAGCATCTCGATCTTTCCGCTCTGCCGCACATCAGTCGGACCTCCGGGTATCAAGCCCGGATCACAACAAACTTGGCGCAGACGCGTAAGCAGAGCGAATACATGGATTGGCCGGCTTCGGGCGGCTGATTCCAAGTCACCGTCCAATTCGTCGAGCCCGCGCTCAAGGAGTTTGCGATAGACCTGCTGCTGCATTTCGGTGATGGGACAGATAAGATCCATCTCCACCTTGGCCGGCAAATCCCCGCCCACGCTGTCTTTGCAACGTCGCAGCAGGAAAGGTGCAATCTGTGTGCGCAAGCGTTGTTCAAAGGCTTCCCTTGCCTCGGCGTCATTTTGCATAACGGCTTCCTCGAAACGCGCGCGGGTCCCCAACAGGCCGGGCATGAGATACCGGAAGATCGTCCAAAGATCCAAGAGACGATTTTCGAGCGGCGTACCGGTCAATGCCAGCCGGCACTCCGCTCGAATCGCACAACAGGCATGCGTCACTTTCGCGTCCGGATTTTTGATCTGTTGCGCCTCGTCCAGCACCGCATATCCAAAGCGTTCGCTTTCCAACAAGTGCTTGTGTCGGCGGAGTTGCGTATAGCTTGCAATCCAAAGATCCACTCCATCATCCGCCTGCTCCATGCCCTCGCCAAAGGTGTTGCCGTGGCGCAATACGGCGGTTCGAAATTCGGGAAACCAATGGGCGGCCTCGCGCTCCCAGACAGGCGCCACACTGGCCGGACAAACGATCAGGTTGCTGCGCCCCTCAAAGGGACGCGCCCGCAGAAGCGTCAACACCTGCAGGGTCTTGCCCAGCCCCATCTCGTCGGCCAGAAGTCCGTGACAGCCACGATCCCGTAGGTTCGCCATCCATCGAACGCCATGCGCCTGGTAAGACCGTAGAAATTCCGGCAATTCCAGCGCTTCCAGCTCGGTGAGGCTTCCATCCTCCGGGGACACCAGCGCTTCCCGCCACTGACGCAGAGCGTCTTCCAGATTCAACTCCGCGCCACGCTCCCCGAACAATGAAAACAACATATACCGCGGCCATGTCTTTTTATCCTCACGAGCAACCTCCCACGCCCGCAGGGCATTGGATTGTTCCTCGTTTATGCGGGCAAGACCAAGCCCTTTGACAATGTGGGTTCCCTGCCCGGCACGTGCAAGACGCTCAGCATCTTCGGGGTCCAGCCAGCGCCGCCCCAACCGCAAGCGCCAGTCCACCTGAACCCGGTCTCGCCCCACAGGGGCCGCGCGTCCGACCACCTCCACCGGGCGCACGCCTTCAGCCATTCGGTTCGCTTCCTCGTCCAGCTCCACGGAACCGAAACTCGCCTTCCAGCGTTTAAGCGTGTGGCAAAAAAACGGCTCGATTCGTTCGACGTCATCCAGAAGAAAATCGCCCGCCTCCCGACGATACCGAAACCCGGCCTCTTTCGCCCGACCGGTCAGGCGAACCAGAACTTCACGCTCCGCACTGACAAGCTCCATCGCCCCGGATTGAAAGGCGGCTACACGGACACCTTCATCGGACACCCAGAACGCCGACAAGCGCAAGCCCGAGCGCCCCCCTTCCAAGCGAGGGACCAGCGCCCAGGCCGGGCGTTCCGGAGCGATATCTTCACTATCGGTCTCCGCATCTCCCCTGCAGCCGGCATCTCCTTCATCGCCACGGCCCTCCGCCGACGCGCCGTCTTTCGGAATCGGCGTGATTTCGTCCGCAATCAACTCCTCGATTTCATAGAGCCCGCCCACCGCGACGGCCGAACCCAAAGCGGCATCTTTAGTCGAAGCCCTCACTTCGGGACCTTTTTTACCGTTCCATTCAATGACCGCATAACAAGTGTCTTTACGGGCAAAAGCACAATGAACGATGGCATCCTTATCCCCCAGCTCCACGCCGGAAATTTTCCCGTTCCGATAGAGTTCACGCCCCTGCCGCAGGGCGTCCTCGGAAAAGAAAGCTTCCCATGGCTTTGTCACATGATCGAACCATGCTTCGAGAGATTGTGACGTATAGACGCGGCTGGAGGTACGTGCGGGCATAGCTACAGAATGAACCCGACATTTTACCGTCTCCAAAAATCCACGCGCAAGGACTTTCGGAAAAAAACACAAGCAAGCAATACAGCGAGCTTTCATAAATGGGTATGTCCCTACTTCTTATTCAAGCATACAAGAGAGAGCGCTTTTCCTTTTTCGCTATGGGTATGTCCCTCTCTCTTCTCATTTCTATGGGTATGTCCCTACTTTTAATTTGCGGTCGGGCCCTGATTATTCAATAAAGTGGGTGTGTCCCTTATTTTGGGCTTGCGTGCTGTTCGTGGTTCCATCAATTTCGAT
>JBKGYB010000067.1:0-9083 GCA_046546295.1 Opitutales bacterium
TCGTCGCAGGCCGGATACAGGGCATATCGGGAGCTGGAAGCTCCCGCCACCATAATCACGACCGTTGCCGCCAAGCTTCGGATCCCCTCTCCTTGTCCGTATTGCGGGCAAGCTATATTTTGCGCAAAGCGCAAAATGTTAGTGTGCCAACAGGTTTTTCACCTGTGCGGCGGTATAGTCCCGGTTCATCTTGGCGATGACATCAAGGGAAATACTCTTCGGGCATACCGCTTCGCATTCGCCGATGTTGGTACAACCGCCGAAGCCTTCTCCGTCCATTGTGGAAACCATGGCAAGCACACGGCGATCTTTCTCCGGACCTCCCTGCGGCAGACTGTTCATATGGGCGACCTTGGCGCCGGTAAAGAGCATCGCCGATGCATTCGGGCAGGCGGCGACACAGGCGCCGCAACCGATACAGGCGGCCGCGTCCATTGCCCAGTCCGCCGTCCCTTTTGGAATCAGCATTTCGTTGGCTTCTATCGCGCTGCCCGTGCGGGCGGTGATATAGCCGCCGGCCTGGATGATCGATTCAAATGCCGAACGATCCGTCACCAGATCCTTGAGGACGGGAAAAGGCTTTGCGCGCCACGGCTCAATCGTAATGGTCTCCCCGTCCGAAAAATGCCGCATGTGCAACTGGCAGGCCGTCGTCGCCCGTTCGGGGCCGTGCGGGATACCGTTTATCGTCAGCGAACACATCCCGCAAATCCCTTCACGGCAGTCGTGGTCAAACGCAACCGGTTCTTTCCCTTCAGTGAGCAGGGATTCATTGAGGATGTCGAGCATCTCAAGAAAGGACGAATCCTCGGAGACGTCGTCGAGTTGATACGTCACAAACTGTCCGCTCGACTCGGGACGCTCCTGCCGCCAGATTTTCAGATTCAATTTCATGCGTTTTTCTCGTTCGGGGATTGGCTTATTTTACTTATAACTCCGTGTCGTCAATTGCACCTCTTCGAATTGCAGCGGCTCCCGGTGCAGGGCCGGCTCTTTGTCGTCTCCCATATATTCCCATACCCCGACAAAGGAAAAATCCTCGTCATGGCGCAGCGCCTCCCCGTCTTCCGTCTGGTGCTCCACCCGGAAATGGCCGCCGCAGGATTCATCCCGCATGAGGGCGTCCCGGCACATGAGCTCCCCGAACTCCATGAAGTCGGCTATGCGGCCGGCTCGTTCAAGTTCCGGGTTCAACCCATCCGCGCCGCCGGGCACGTTGACGTTGTTCCAGAATTCCTCCCGCAGCTCGCGGATCTCGCTTATCGCGGCTTTCAAGCTCTCCGCATCGCGCGCCATCCCGCATTTGTCCCATAGTATGGCACCAAGTCTTTTGTGCAGGGATCGCGCGGACTCCTTGCCCTTGACCGCGAGCAGCTTGTCGATTTTTCCGCGGACCGCGCCTTCGACTTCGTCGAAGGCCGGGTGTTCCGTGTCGACCGACCCGGCCGCGGCGATCCCGAGCGCGCCGAGGTAATTGCCCACCGTATACGGCAGCACGAAATAACCGTCCGCCAGCCCCTGCATGAGAGCGGAGGCTCCCAGACGATTCGCGCCGTGATCGGAAAAGTTGGCTTCACCGGCGACAAAGAGCCCGGGTATCGTACTCTCCAGGTTATAATCCACCCAGAGTCCGCCCATGGTGTAGTGAACCGCCGGGAAGATCATCATGGGCGTATTGTACGGGTCCGCGCCGGTGATCCGGTTGTACATTTCAAAAAGGTTGCCGTAACGCTCCTCGATCGCATCCTTGCCATCGCGCTGAATCGCGTCGCGGAAATCAAGAAAGACGCCGAGCCCGGTGGACGCCACGCCCCGTTCGTCATCACAGGCTTCTTTTGCAGCACGGGACGAAATATCGCGCGGCGCAAGATTGCCGAAGCTGGGATACTTGCGCTCCAAATAGTAATCCCGTTCTTCATCCGGAACGGCATTCGGATCCATTTGGCCCTCGCGGATCTTTTTGGCGGTCTCCCGGTCTTTGGGCACCCAGACCCGACCGTCGTTGCGCAGCGACTCCGACATCAGGGTCAGTTTCGACTGCTGGTCCCCGTGCACCGGTATACAGGTCGGGTGAATCTGCGTGTAACAGGGGTTGGCAAAGCCGGCGCCGCGCTTGTAGGCGCGGTATGCGGCGGTCACATTACAGCCCTGCGCGTTTGTCGAAAGGAAAAAAGCGTTGCCGTAGCCGCCGGTTGCCAGAATCACGCAGTCCCCGGCATGACGGGAAATTTCGCCCGTGGTCATATTGCGCACGACGATGCCTTTCGCATGCCCGTCAACAAGCGCGACATCCAGCATCTCATGACGGTTGTACATTTTCACCTGACCGAGGGCAATTTGCCGGCTGAGCGCCGAGTAAGCCCCCAAAAGCAGCTGCTGCCCGGTCTGCCCCTTCGCATAAAAGGTCCGCGACACCTGGGCGCCGCCAAATGAACGGTTGGCCAGAAGGCCCCCGTATTCCCGGGCAAAGGGAACGCCCTGGGCCACACACTGGTCGATGATATTCGTGCTGACTTCCGCCAGCCGATAGACATTCGCCTCCCGGGAACGGTAGTCTCCGCCCTTCACCGTGTCGTAGAAAAGACGATAGATGCTGTCCCCGTCATTCTGGTAGTTCTTGGCCGCATTGATGCCCCCCTGGGCTGCAATGCTGTGCGCCCGCCTCGGGCTGTCCTGGTAACAAAAACACGAAACAGCATAGCCCTGCTCCGCCAGACTCGCGGCTGCGGCGCCACCGGCCAGGCCCGAGCCCACCACGATGACGTGGTATTTTCGTCGGTTGGCCGGATTCACCAGCTTCATCCGGAATTTGTGGTTCGACCATTTGTCGGCGATCGGGCCGTCCGGTATTTTTGAATCAAGTTCCATTTTTTCAGTCCTCGTTTTGTATGATGGAAACCGTGGTTTCCCCCTCTTCCGTGCGCGCTTCGGAAATTTCCTCCACAGGCGGCGACCTTTCCAAAACACCGGTCAATACAGCGACCGGAATCGATATAAAACCGAGAAAAATCACCCAGCCGTACAGCCGCGCGAACTTGTCGAGGCGCCTACGCCAGACACTGTTCCGCAGTCCGACGGACTGAAACATACTGCTCACGCCGTGAGAAAGATGCATGCAAAGCAAGCCCATCGCGATAATATAGAACGCCGACACCCACCACACTTCGAAACCGGCGATCATCATATTGTGCACGTTGAACACCAGCAGCTCTTCGCCGCCCTTCATCACCGTCTCTCCGCCCTTCTGCAAAGGCACATCCCCGATCTGCTGATCGTATTCCTTGCCCGGTATCACGCGGGCGGTGAAATGCGCCAGATGGAACAGGATGAACGCCAGCAGGATGATGCCGCTCATGCGCATGGTCCGGGAGGAATACGAGGCCTGCACCACGTCATCCTGAGCATACCTCTCGGGACGGGCCCGACGGTTTTCAATCGTCAAGAGCACGGCCATCCAGACATGGATCACCACACAGGCGCCCAGAAACACCCGAAACCCCCAAAATGCCGCCGCCGGCAAGCTGTGCAATTTGTGCGCGTAGGCATTGATCGCATCCGGCCCCAGGAAGATCTGCGCGTTGCCCAGCATGTGCCCAAGCACAAACAACACGAGCACCAGCCCGGTCAAAGCCATGAGTATTTTACGACCAATGGTCGAATTCAGAAATTTGCAAAAGGAAGACATAGTTCAAACAAAGGCTTGATTTACTGGAAGCTTATAGACTGTAACAGGTTTTCTTTCGTAGCGCGCAGCTTCAGTCCCGCTAAGCGAGGATCCCCGTAAGGCTTTTATAGAGGCTAAAACGGACGTTTGCTGAAGCTGCGCGCTACTTTAATTTCCGAAAATTTAAAAGTTAGAAGATACTTGGCGCGCGCAATAGGTTTTTCCAAGTAAGGTTCTCTCGAATTTGCCTTCTATAAGGTCGTTTAATTGATTTCATTAATATATTTTTCTTCAATTGCTAAGGAGGCGCGAATCAATTCCGACTCCTGCCTCTTGAGTGGTTCTGTATTCTTGTGAAAACCCGCTCCGGCAAGTCGATAAAAAAACACAAGCTTCGAAAAAAAGTTCTTTCCTTGTTCCGCTTGTTTTGGAAAACCGCCTACTGTGAAAAAATCCTCCCCTCTTGGGGGGAAAAATGTTTGCCAACCTGATCGGGCCGCGGATTGAATCGGGAACTGCATCCGGATTCCCCGGCGAAACGCCCACCCATTCGTTCCATTATGAGTCAAAGCAAACAGATGAAGTATATTTTCGTTACCGGCGGAGTCGTCTCCTCTCTGGGCAAAGGCCTGACATCGGGCGCTCTCGGAGCGCTCCTTGAGCAGCGGGGCCTGCGGGTGCGGATGCAGAAATTCGACCCCTACCTGAATGTTGACCCCGGGACCATGAGCCCCTTCCAGCACGGGGAGGTCTATGTCCTGGACGACGGGGCCGAGACCGACCTCGACCTTGGGCACTACGAACGCTTCACCTCGGGTAAATTAACCCGCCTGAACAATCTCACCTCGGGCCAGGTCTACGAAAACGTCATCATGAAGGAGCGTCGGGGGGACTACCTCGGCGCCACCGTGCAGGTGATTCCGCATGTGACGGATGAAATAAAAAAACGGATCTACTCCGGCGGCGGTGACGATGTGGATGTGCTCATCACGGAACTCGGCGGAACGATCGGCGACATCGAAGGCCTGCCCTTTCTCGAAGCACTGCGGCAGTTCGTCCTTGAAGTGGGCCATGACAACGCTCTCTTCATGCACTGCACCCTGATCCCCTATTTAAAGGCGGCCGGGGAGCTCAAGACCAAGCCGAGCCAGCAAAGCGTCGCCAAACTCCGCGAAATCGGCATCCAGCCCGACATACTCATCTGCCGCAGCGAGAAGCCGATGAACAATGAAATGCGGCATAAACTTTCCCTCTACTGCAATATTCCCGTCAAGGCCGTGATTGAGGAGCGCGACGTCGAAACATCGATTTACGAACTTCCCATCGCGCTGAAAGCGGAAAACACCGATGACCTTGTCATCGAGCACCTGAAAATAGATGCCCCGGACAATGACATGAAGGTGTGGCACGATGTCGTGCGCCGTTTGAAAGCGCCGGTCCACAAGGTTGAAATCGGGGTGGTCGGGAAATACATCGAACTTCAGGACGCCTACAAGTCCGTTTATGAATCCATCACACACGCGGGCATCGCCAACGACGCGGCGGTGCGCGTTGTCCGGCTCGACGCCGAGGAAATTGAAAAAAACCCGGAACAACACCTCGCGCCGCTGGACGGGATCCTTATTCCGAGCGGCTTCGGGGACCGGGGAACCAACGGGAAAATCGCCGCCGCCCGGTACGCGCGCGAAAACAAGGTGCCGTATTTCGGGCTCTGCCTGGGGATGCAAATCGCGGTCATCGAATACGCCCGCAACGTCGCCGGGCTGGAAAACGCCACCAGCACGGAGTTCGACCCGGATACGCCCGTCCCGGTCATCGCGATCATGGAGGATCAGAAGCACCTGAAAAGCAAAGGCGCGAATATGCGGCTCGGCGCCTGCCCCTGCCAACTTACGCCGGACAGCCTGAGCCGCCATGCCTATGGCGAAGACCTGATCCACGAACGGCACCGCCACCGTTATGAGTTCAACAACGCCTACAAGGAACAACTGGTCTCGAACGGTCTCCGGATCGCCGGAATCAACCCCGAGCGCGACCTCGTCGAAATCGTCGAAGTCCCCGACCACCCCTGGTTCGTCGGGGTTCAGTTCCACCCCGAATTTCAGTCAAAACCCAACGCCGCCCACCCGCTCTTCGCGCATTTCATCGAGGCCGCGTTAAATTACAAAGGATAAACCGATACGACAGGACGCTGTGCGGTTGATTTTGAGAATGGACTGGGTAGATTCCAGCTATGGAGCATTACACATACCAGAAACGCCTGCGCGCAATATGGGAACTGGCCGTCACGCTGTACCGGGACGGCAACCGGGATCCGGATGATTATTTCGACGCATCAACCCGCGCCGAACTCGCATCCATCGGCCTGAACCCCATGGATGTTTATGATTACGCGGAAGATTTTGTCTCTTCGGAAGAGCCGGATTACGACACCTTTCTCATGATCTGCGAGGCCCGCCGCGACTACTTTTTCGCCGAACAGAAAGGCACGCCTTCAAGCGATGTGATCGACAGCGAGGCCCTGCCTCCGAAAGACACTGAAGTGCGCGGCATCGTCTGGCTGCCGCGGATCATTCCGAAAGCACTGGCAAAACTCCGGGGCGAACTGCCGGCCGACATCATGTACGGTTGCGGAGGCGACAGGAAATTCTTCAAGAACAACAATATCCATCCGGCCGAATTCCTGCGTGTCGTTTGGGCCTACCAGGACGATGAAGCAAAAACAATCGACTGGGTCGAGGCCCGGCGCAATGCAACCACAGTTGAAACTCCGGCTTGATCCCGGCGCCGGATTCGCAATCCTCACCACTCACAAGTTCGTCCGCCGAGAGGACGAACTGACCCTATGGACAACTTGGCTGAAATCATCGCCGCAAAACGGCAAGCGCTGGAGGGACGCATTCGCCCCGTACACGACCGCGAATTCGAACGCCTCGCCCGTACCCGAGCCCAGGGCGACGGCTTTGGCCGCACGCTTGCGCGCAACAAGGACGCCCTTGCGGTGGTCGCGGAAATCAAACGCCGCTCCCCCTCCGCAGGCATGATCGCGGATGCGGACCTAAGCGCGGTCGAACAGGCCCGCGCTTACCTGAATGCCGAAGTCGACGCCCTCTCCGTGCTAACCGACGCCGAATATTTCGGCGGTTCCCTGCCCGACCTCTGGGAAGTGGTCGACTTCCTCGAATCCCACAACCGCCGCACGCCCTGCCTGCGCAAGGATTTCATGATCCATCCGCTCCAGGTGCTGGAAGCCGCCGAAGCAGGGGCGCGCTGTATTCTCATCATTGTACGGGCGCTCGAGGACGATGCGATCAAAGCGCTCCGCGACGCGGCGGGGCTCGCCGGGCTCGACGTTCTTTACGAAATCCATACCGAACCGGAGCTCGAAAAAGCACTGCGCTTCGATCCGCAAATCATCGGAGTCAACAACCGCGACCTTTCCAACTTCGCGATCGACCTGTCCATTTCGGAAACCCTGATACCGGAAATCCCCGATCCCGTCATCAAGGTGTGCGAAAGCGGCATCAGCACGCCCGAGGACGCGGCCCGCGCCCGTGCCTGCGGCGCCGACGCCATCCTTGTGGGTGAAGCCCTGATGCGCTCGGAAGATCCCGAGAAACTCGTCGACGCCTTTCATCAGGCCTGAGTTCCAACCCGGCGCCTCCGTGCCCGCTTGTACGCGCTTCCTTCGCCGCCCTCCAGGCCTGATGCCCCTCTCCAAAACACAAACCCGCGAGCTTCTCAATCGTCTGGAGCATTTCCCGAAGAAGAAGATGGGGCAGAATTTCCTCATCGACGGCAATATCGTGCGGAAGACGCTGCGCCTCGCGGAGCTCAACCCCGGCGAACCGGTCGTCGAAATCGGCGCCGGGCTCGGAACCCTGACCCATGCAATCCTGGAAAGCGGGGCTCCCCTCCATACGATGGAGCGGGACCCGGCGCTGGCGCAATACCTCCGCGAAACATTCGCGGAATACCCGAATTTCAATTTGCTGGAAGGCGACTGCCTGCAACACCCCCTTGCCGGCTTGCCCCAGCCGGAGGGACAGGCTTTCTTCAGCATCCTTGCCAACCTGCCCTATGCCGTGGCCACTCCGTGGATGGAAGCGGCGCTGGCAGGCGCATTACCACGCCGCATGGTTCTTATGCTCCAAAAAGAAGCCGCCGACCGGTATGCGGCGGCCCCGAAGACCAAGCAATTCGGCGCCATCTCGATTTTTTTACAGGCCGCCTACCGTATCAGGACCGCACATCCCGTCTCGGCCGGCTGTTTCCACCCCGCCCCAAAGATCGGGTCCGTCCTGTTGCAACTCGACCGCCGGTCGGACGCCGTGCGTTTCGCTCCGGAAGTCCGCGCCTGTATCCGCCGCATATTCACCCGCCGACGCAAGCAACTGGGCCCCCTCTGCCGTGAGGATCCCTACCCGCCCGCACAAGCCTGGTTCCAAGGGCTTGTCGAGAGCGGCTATCCGCAAACCGTCCGGCCCGAAGAAATTCCGGTACAAGCCTGGCAGAAGCTGAATTCCGCCGCTTTTTATTGAACAATCGGGACGCATCCATATAACTTCATTGCACAATTCATTTCACTTCCATGACACCTGAACAACGCATCTCCGAGCTCGGCCTCACGCTTCCGGCCGCCCCGAAACCGGCCGGCAATTATGTTGCCGCCCTGCGCTCCGGCAACCATCTCTACATATCCGGCGTCATCTGCCTGGTGGATGGAAACATGACGCATACCGATAAAGTCGGCGGGCCGCGGGACGTCGCATACGGCCAGGACGCCGCGCGGACCTGCGCCCTGAATTTGCTTGCCGTCGCCAAACAACAACTCCGCGACCTGAGCGACATCACCCAAGTGCTCCAACTCAACGGCTTCGTCAATGCCACGCCCGGTTTTGCGGAGGGCTCCCTCGTCATCAACGGGGCTTCCGACCTGTTGACGGACGTTTTGGGGGAGCGCGGACGGCACACCCGCGCCGCGGTTGCGGTGACCGGGCTGCCGAAGGACAGCACAGTGGAATTACAAGCGGTGCTTGAAACAGCAACCGGCTGATTTTGTCCGGCAAGCGAAACTACTGTTTGTCGCATAATTGTTTTGACACGGTGAAGGTGGAAGCGGCTTCCAGCCGCTTGGTTGCGTATGCAGAAAGCGGCAGGATGCCGCTTCCACTTTTTCCGACCGACCTTCTGACGTCGGAATAATTCTTGGACGATTAGTATAATCCTAAAAAGTTTAGTACAACCGCGGAATGTAGGTTTATCGGCTCTCGTCGCCCGCTCTCCTCGACCGTCGACCGGTTTCCGCCGGCTCAAGACGCCTCCGAAAACCCGAAAATGGTGTCACGCAAACTTCACAGGGGTAAGGAGTCCTGAGGCTTTGGCCCGGCATATTCGCCCTGTCCGGTTTCAACAACCA
>JBKGYB010000068.1:0-8817 GCA_046546295.1 Opitutales bacterium
CCTCTCCGCCGGCTCGGGCGGGCATCGCTTCCCTGCTCGGGTTGCCGGAGGCGAGTGCTTTGGAGGCGTATCGCATGTTGCTTTTTGGCAAGGGAGCGGGTTCGGCTCAGTCCGGCGCGAGCATCCCGGAGGATTTGGCCGATCGGGCATTGAAAAGCGAGAAAGGACGAATCCCGCTCCCCGTGCGCTTTGGATGCCGGGTCCGCTACCTGACGGAAGGCGTGGTCTTCGGCTCGGTTGAGTTCGTTCGTGAACAGCTTGAGTGGGTGCGGAAGGCTCGGGGCCGCAAGCAGGCTCCGTCCGTTGTTTCCTGCAGGGAGCCCGGGTTGGAAGATTTAGCGGTTGCTTCAGGCATGCGGGGGGAAGAGGTTCGTCCATGAGCGGGAAACCCGGGTGTGAAAAGGCCCCTAAAGTTATTACAGGCGTTACCCGCCACCTAGCCGGTTACGGTTTCAACAAGGGCATGCGTGCAATCAATTCGTGCGCCGGGTAGCATGCCATGGCCGAGATTGAAAATAAATCCGGGCTCTGTTCCCGCTTCCTCCAATACGCGTCGTGTTTCTTGCCGGGTGATTTCGGGGCTCGTCGTCAGGACTGCCGGATCCAGGTTGCCCTGCACCGCGACATTCGGGCCAAGGCGTTTGCGGATTTCGCGCAGGTTTACGGTCCAGTCCAGACTCAGTATGGAAGCACCGGTCTGAGCCAGGGCATTGGCATGGTGCCCCGCCCCTTTGGCGTATGCAATTACGGGGACGCGCCCCTTCAGGCCCTGAATGATGCGTTCGACCCACCGCAGCGACCAGGCGTGATACTGGCGGGCCGGACAAAGGGCGGCCCAGGAGTCGAAAAGCTGTACGGCATCGGCGCCGGCGTCGATCTGGAGATGCAGAAACTCCGTGATTGCATCGCTCAACCGTGTCATGAGGGCATCAAACAGCTCGGGCGAATTCCAGGCGAGTTTCTTGATTTCCGTGAACGTGCGGGCGGATCCGCCCTCCACCATGTAGCAGGCAAGCGTCCAGGGCGTGCCGGCAAACCCGAGAATTGCAGTGTCGCTGCCAAGCAACTCGCGGGTTCTTGCTATGGCGTCGCCCACATAGCTGAGCTTTTCCGGGATACCTCCGCCATCAAGCGCTTCAATGCGAAACGGGCTGTCGAGCAGGTAGTCCATGCCGATCCCCCCCGCTTCCCGAAAATGGTACTTTTGTCCGAGTGCTTCGGGAATGACCAGTATGTCGGAAAAGATCACGGCAGCATCCAAGGCGAAGCGCCGGAGGGGTTGCAGTGTGACTTCCGCGGCGAGTTCCGGTGTGCCGACCAAGGTGAGGAAGTCATGTTCCGCCTTTAAGGCCCGGTATTCCGGGAGGTAACGCCCGGCCTGGCGCATCAGCCAGACCGGGGGGCGGTCGACGGGTTGGCAGTGGGCGGCGGCGAGGAAGCGTTCTTTAGGAGTCATAAGAAGAAAAGGTTGTTGTTTCAGGAGGCGGAATCGAAATCCGGATTGTCCGAAGTCAGCCAGTTTTGCGGTTTGAGGAAGACCTCGTAGAGTTCGGCTTCGGCGGAGCCGGGCTCGGGGCGCCAATTGTAGTCCCACCGTACAAGCGGGGGGAGCGACATGAGGATTGACTCGGTGCGGCCCTTTGATTGCAGGCCGAAAAGGGTACCGCGGTCGTGGACGAGGTTGAATTCGACATAGCGTCCCCGGCGGTAGAGTTGGAAGCGACGTTCTCTCTGCCCGTACGGCGTGTCTTTGCGGCGCGCGACAATCGGCTGGTAGGCCGGCACGAAATGGTCACCCACCGAGCGCGTGAAAGCGAAGGCTTGTTCAAAGCCGCCGGTATTGAAGTCGTCAAAGAAAAGACCGCCTATTCCGCGTGCTTCATTCCGGTGGGGCAGGTGAAAATAGTTGTCGCAACGTTCCTTGAAAGCAGGGTAAAGGTGTTCGCCGAAGGGGGCGCAAGCGTCGCGGGCGGTGGCGTGCCAGTGGCGGGCGTCGACTTGATAGCCATAGTACGGGGTCAGGTCGAAGCCGCCGCCGAACCACCAGACAGGAGCCGCGTTTTCAGGTTCTGCATGGATGTACCGTACATTCATATGCGCTGTCGGAACATGCGGGTTTAACGGGTGGCAGACAAGCGAGACGCCCATCGCGCGAAAGGGTGCTCCGACCAGAGCGGGGCGTTGCTCTGTGGCGGAAGACGGCAAGCGTGTTCCGCGCACATCGGAAAAATTGATGCCGGCTTTTTCAAATACCCGCCCTTCTTCCATAATGCGCGAGCGGCCGCCTCCGCCTTCCTCCCGCGACCAGTCCTCTTCGCGAAAGCTCCCGCTACTATCTTCCCGTTCGATCATGTCGGCGATATGATCCTGCAAGTTAAGAAGGTAGTTGCGGACGGTTTCCGGATTTGCTTTTGCCATAAAACTGCCTACCTTGGGCGAGTTCTGTTTCCGGCACAAGCCCGGGAGACATTTATGGAAAGGAAAAAACAAAATCCTGTACAAAGCGGATTGCCGCAGGCGGTTGTTATTTTAGGGTGCGGGTTTGTTGGGACCGTACTCGCGCGGGAGCTGATGCGGGCCGGCGTACGGGTTGGCGCGCTGACCCGAAATCCGGCCAAGGCGGCGGAATTGAGAGCGATGGGGCTGGATGAAGTGGTTGAGGCCGAGCTGGATGACAGCTCCTGGCATGAAAGGCTCACACTGCCGTATGCGGCTGCGGTGAATTGTGTGAGTTCAGCAGGAGGAGGCCTGGAAGGTTACCGGAAATCTTATCTGGAAGGCCAGAGTTCCGTACTTCGCTGGGCTGAGGGCAGAGGGTTGCGGACTTTTATTTATACCAGCAGCACATCCGTTTATCCGCAGGATGGCGGGGTTCTGGTTGATGAAACCGCGCCGACCGAGGATGCGCCGGATACCGGAGCGGTCGTGCGTGAGTCCGAAGCTCGGATTATTGCCTCGGCCCATCACTTCGAGCAATGGTTCATCCTGCGCTTGTGCGGGATATACGGGCCAGGCAGGCATTATTTGCTGGATCAGTTGCGGTCCGGGGTCGAGATTCTGCCGGGGCGCGGGGATTACCACCTCAACACCATCTATTCCGAGGATATTGCGAGGGCTCTCTTGCGGGTACTGGAATATGGGACACCCGACAAATCCGGGATTTATAACCTTTCCGACGGTAATCCCGCCTGGAAATCGACGGTTTTGAAATGGCTGGCGGGGCAGTTGGGTCGAGAACCGCCGCGCTTTGATCCGGACAAGGCGTCGCCGCGCTTGCAACGCCGGGGCGGACGGATGCCTGACCGGAAAATTTCGAATGCGAAATTCAGGGATACCTTCCAGTGGTCGCCTGCGTATCCTGATTACAGGGCGGGGTATTGCGCCATTATTCAGAAGGAAAATCCCGGTTGAAAACCGTCCCTGTAAGTGAGAGAAAGGTTGCGAGCCAGCTGCAAAAGACTATAGTCCTCCTTATGTCCCTTAAACAAATTACTGTTGCCACATTGCTCCGTGAAAAGAGTGATACGATCTTTTGTACGTCGGAAGATGCGACTGTCGCGCAAGCCGTAGAGGAATTGAACCGCCACAAGGTCGGTTCAGTCATTGTAAAATCAGGAGAGAAAGTGGTTGGCGTCTTTACCGAGCGGGATGTGCTGACGCGCGTCATTTCCGAGGCACGGGATCCGGGGACTACGATAGTACGTGAAGTTATGACCGGGGATTTTAAATGGATCACCATTGAAACCAAGATCGATGCCGCTATGCAACGGATGACGGACGACCGGGTGCGCCATCTGCCCGTTTTCGACGGAGAACATTTGTGCGGCGTGGTATCCATCGGCGATGTAACCCGCTGGCTCCTCAAGGTGAACCGGATGGAAGCGGAGAATCTACGCAAGTATATCGCCTCAGAATACCCGGGATAAAGATAATGGATTCCTTGCTCCCGCTTAAGAAGGCGAGTCGTGAAACTCGGGGGCGCCACATGATGGAGCCCGACGAAAAACAAGTCGGGGAGCTCGGGCCAGCGGAAAAGCATTGCCGGCGCATGGTTAAGCAGGCGGGAATAAAGGGAAAACGTGCGTGAATTATATTAAAAATTTTTAAATTTCTGAAAAAACTACTTATAGGTTGTTGAAAAACCATTCAGCGCTACTTACTTCGAATATATGGATAGAGAACAGACACTTTCAAAGTTCACGTTATGGTACGCCTTTCTGCAAGGGCTGGCCGGCAAGAAGTCAGCTGAGCCGGGGCTGAAAATAGGGGAAGCACAATCCTCGAGTATTGTTGAAGAGGTAGAACCCGAAGGAGAGGAAGGGTCTTTCCCGCATGTCAGGATCGATCCGGATTCAGATGAAACCCGAGAGCAGACCCTTCTGCGCGGACGCGAAATCCGGCAGAGGAACTTTTTGATCGGCCGGCGCAAAACCGGGGCCGAACCCAATCCTGAGCAACTTCCGGATTTTATCGTCTGTGAACACGAACCTTTTACGGTTTCCAAAAATCATTGCCTGATTGAGCTCGTCGAAGACGGCGTGGTTGTCCGGGATTTGGGGAGCCGGTTTGGCTGTGTTTTAAATGGCGAAAAGATTGGCGGGGCGAAAGGGATGGTCGCCGAGAAGCGGCTCGGCGCAGGCGAACACATCCTTGTGCTGGGGCGCAAGGATGGCCCGTATCGCTTTCGTCTTACGATTCGTCCTGCAATGTAAAAAAGCATGCCATTGTGCGGCATCCGCAAAATCGCTTGACGGGCATTAGGTTTTGAAAAAAATAGCCATTGTCGTAAATATCGGTGTTCACGCCGGTATCGAAGCACTCCGAAACCAAACGAAAGGAATTTTATGGCAGGTGTTGGAAAATTGATGAAGCAGGCGCAGAAGGTGCAAAAGCAAATGGAAGCCGTCCAGGAACAGCTTGCAGAACAAATTCTGGAAGTTTCAAGCGGGGGCGGCGCCATACGGATCAAGGTCACCGGTCAGGGCGAATTCAAGGATTTGAAGATTGATCCGGAATTCCTGAAGGAGGATTCCGAGTTTGTTGAAGAAACCCTGCTTGCCGCAATTCAGGAAGCCGCCGCTAAAGCTAAAAAGACCAGTGACGATGCCATGAATAATGTCTCCGGCGGGATGGAAGGTCTTGCCGGAATGATGTAGGCTGCTTCGCCATCCATTCGTGACCCCTGCCTACGAGAAACTGCTTCAACGGTTGAAGCGTCTGCCTGGCTTGGGCTACCGGTCTGCGGAACGCGTCGCCATGCATTTGCTGGTGGAGCAGCCCGGTGAACTGGGCGAATTAAAGGACGCCCTCGCTTCAGCGGAGACCGCCGTCCGGCGATGTCCGGTATGCGGCAACATGGCTGAGGGCGGGGCCTGTGAAATATGCAATGACCCGAAACGGGAGCCTCACACGCTTTGCGTAGTGGAGCGCGTCCCCGATCTTATGGCGATTGAGCGTTCGGGGGCGTGGAAAGGCAGATACCATGTCCTTCACGGAAAGTTGTCGCCGATTCACGGCGTGGGGCCGGAGATCTTGAACCTTGAAAGTCTTTCCCGGCGCTTGGAAAACGAGCCGATCAAGGAATTTGTTCTTGCGCTTTCAAACGATATCGAGGGCCAGGCGACCTGCCATTATATACAGGAGGAAATTGTGGGCGAACGCGCCGTTAAAACAACGCGCATCGGTTTCGGGCTTCCAAGCGGGGGCGGTGTAACCTATGCCGATCCCGTCACCTTGCGCAGTGCCCTCGACGGACGCCGGGAGTATGAGTGAGTTCGATTTACAAACGCACGGTTTGGCGCTGGGGATGAATCGGTCCTGTCTCAGGGCCTTCCGTTGAGTTGACGGAGCCAAACGGAGAAGCCCCAAATAAAACGCCATGGTATCGGTCCGAAAAATCACGGAGTTTGACAAACGGGCGGGAACTGGTATCCCCTTGAAATGCTAAGGATGCGCGCCTTAAAGAATAAAGGGCGTTCAGTGCCATAAACAATCGCGGGTGTAGTACAGTGGTTAGTATGCGAGCTTCCCAAGCTTGAGACGAGGGTTCGATTCCCTCCACCCGCACCATTTGCAACTTGTTGATGATCAGGTTGCATGCGACAGGCTCATGTTGAAAAGAACATTTGCCGAACGGGGCCAATAGTCGCCCACCCGGAGAGCGCCGTGCTGGAGCCAAAATCGCACTCGAAACCGGAGGCGGTATCCCATGCTGCATTGCCATCATTCATGACACAATGCCGGCGGGAACCTTGCCTTCAAAGCGGGCCCGCGAAGACCGCGCACAGGCCGATATAAAGCGCGGGCTCGGTGACTTGCTGGATGGCGCCGAGGCAGTCGCCGGTATATCCGCCCAAGCGGCGATGGCAGAGGCGGAGCATATAGAACCAGGCCGCAACCACAAGGATCAGTGCGGCTGGGGCGACGGGGTGGGCGATTGTCAGGGCGGCAACCGCCGGAAGCACCCAGAATATGACCCAGAAGAGCTCGCTTTTCCGGGGTGCTTTCGTGGCGGCAGTGATTTTTGATGTCGCATCCTTTCGGGTGTAAGGGAGGATATAAATGGTCGCTGCGGCTAAACTGCGGCTGATGGTATGGCCCGTGACCAGAGCGAGGGCCGCGAGTCCGACGCCCTGTTCCGCGAGGTGGAAAAGAGCGGCGATTTTTAACGCCAGGAGGAAGGCCAGGCCGACGACAGCATAGGATCCGAGACGACTGTCCTTCATGATGTCGAGTACACGTTCACGTGTCATGCCTCCGCCGAAAGCGTCGCACATATCGCCGAACCCGTCTTCATGAAAGGCGCCGGTGAACCATACTGTTGCGGCACACGCCCCCAGCACGGCGAGAAGAATTGGTAGTGCCTGAGCCAATATAAATAGAAACAGGGCGCCGAATCCGCCGATAATCGCTCCGATCAGAGGAAAATAACGGGTGGCCCGGCTCAGGTAATTCGAGCCGTGATCGAATGAGCCAGGGCAGGGCAGTCGGGTGTAGAAGGACAGGGCCGCGAAAAATATCCGGAGTTGCTCGCTCACAGCACTGCCTCCGGATTACTTTCTGACACACCGGCTTCGGCGAAGGAAGCCATTTCGTTTAGGAAGTTGACCGAGGCAAGGAGCAGCGGATAGACGAGCACGGCGCCGGTTCCTTCACCCAGCCGTAGCCCGAGGTTGAGCAGCGGTTCGAGCCCGACTTCTTCACACATGAGTCGATGCGGCGCCTCGGCCGAGCAGTGCGAGGCGAATGCATACTCGGCGACCTCGGGTACCAGCCGACATGCGACCAGCAGGGCGGCGGTTGAAATATGGCCGTCCGCGACAATAATCGAGCGACGCGATGCGGCGCCAACCATCGCTCCGGCCATCATGAGAATTTCAAAGCCGCCGAAGCACCGCAGGGCATCTGCGATTGTTTCGGGCTGGTGGAGAGCGAGGGCTTGTTGGATGATGCTTGTCTTATGGGTGATTCCTTCCGCTGCCAGGCCGGAGCCGGCTCCGACACACTCCTTCGGCGAACGACCGGTCAACGCTGCCATAAGCGCGGAGGCGGAAGTGGTGTTGCCGATACCCATCTCCCCGAAAAAAAACACATTCGAGGCGGGGGCGGTCTCGTTCGGCAGTTCAATGCCGGAACGAAGACATTGTACCAGTTGAGCTGCGCTCATCGCCGGCTCTTTGGCAAAATTGCGCGTGCCGCTGCAGATGCGGCGGTTCAGTAAGCTGTCGTCGGCATCCACCGGATCGGATATGCCCGCGTCGATGATCTTGAGTGCGCAATTGTTCTGGCGTGCGAAAACATTGATGGCCGCCCCGCCGTGAAGAAAATTTTTAACCATCTCGTGTGTGACCGATGGGGGAAAAACGCTGACACCTTCGGCCGTCACACCGTGATCCCCCGCAAAAACCAGAACCGTCGGATCGTGGAGTTCGGGCTTTGTCGTGCGCTGGATAAGGGCTATACGACGAGCGATCTCCTCAAGTCGACCCAACGCGCCGAGCGGTTTTGTCTTTTCATCGATGCGACGCGTAACCGCCTGGAAAAGCGCGTCATCCTGTGTCGCTTCGACCGAAGGAAGAATAGATTGAACGTCATCCATGAGAACATCTCCCATCAAAGCTGACGGGATTTGGCGAGAACATTCGTAAATTTGAAGCTAAATGCCATTCGGATGCTCCTTTGTCCGGGAGCGGAGGCGCCTTCGGATTTCAGTAAACGGTGGCTTCAGCCACATGCTCCTGAGCATGTCGAAACGCTTCTTTTGGGGGCGAGGCAAAGATGGATTTTTTGCTCGAACCCAATCGTGGGACCAGAAGCTAAAAGACCGAAAACGCATGCTTTTCATTGAATCAGCAGTGCTTGGATAGCAAAGCCACCTAAATTAACAGAATAAAATAGGGACATACTAAGTTTTAAATTATTTATAGTGGGTCTGTCCCCCAAATATTGCTTGTGTTGCGTTCTTGTTTCCATCAATCTTGCCATAACAACCGAAATAGGAGCTTAAGTATATGAGAATGAGACGTTTAAAAATTACCGGCCGTGAGGCCTCTTACCATTGCATGTCCCGTACGGTGAATGGTGAGCTTTTGTTCGGGAAGCGTGAAAAGGAGGTCCTGCGTCGCATGATTCGGCAGGTGGCTGATTTTTCGGGGGTCGAAGTCCTTACTCATTCGGTGATGGGGAATCACTTCCACGTTCTGGTCCGTGTGCCGGAGGCGGGTGAAGTATCGGACGCGGAGCTTCTGCGGCGCTACCGCCGCCTTTACCCGCAACCGACGAAGCATCAGCAGGCCTCCATCCGAGTGCTGGCGGCGA
>JBKGYB010000069.1:0-8787 GCA_046546295.1 Opitutales bacterium
CTTCGCAAGTCCTGCGGACCGCGCTTTCAGCGCGCCCCATCTCCAGTCGCCCGCCGGGCGGGCTCCTTCCGTCGAACTTCGTTCTCATCCCGCGCTCGCTCCGCGAGTGGAGTCATTTTGCGCTTTGCGCAAAATTGGCGGAGGAGGCGGGATTCGAACCCGCGGAACCCTTTTGAGGTTCACTTCTTTAGCAAAGAAGCGCTTTCGGCCGCTCAGCCACTCCTCCTTGTAAGTATTTATACACAAAAACTTCTTTAGGGCATGGATCAAACTTTTTCTCGTTTCATTTTCCAAAAATCATCTCTTCGCTTTTGAGTTTTGAACTCAAATCATGCAGTTGCCGAACTCCGGATAACCCGGACTTATCCTCGCGAATTCACGCTTATAAATCCCTTGCATTAACGTACCATTAGCGACCATTAGCGGTCTCCAGCTCCGCTGAAGAACAGGATCCCCAGCAGCCCCGGAACAGCGCCAATGCCGGCAGCCCGCGCGTTTTCCCGCCCGACATGATCGCATTGGCTTGCGCTTTCATTCATTCTCGCCTTCTCTTTCGTACTTTGCCAGCGTGACGATATGTTGAATTGGCTGAACACTCGATTCCATAAACTCTTGCCGGATTGGCTTGAGACCGGTTTCGCGTTCAGCCTGACCAATTTCATAACCGTAATTGGTTTTATTCTCGCCCTCCTCATCATTCGTCGGGTGCTTTCCGAAAAGCGGAATCCAAGCAATTTCTTCGCATGGTTTTTTCTCGTGCTCTTCTTTCCGCCGATCGGCGTCCCGCTTTATTTCATGTTCGGAGGTCGTAAAAGCCGCCGGTTGAGCGAAACCAAACTGGCCATCGCCGAAGAGACCCGCCGGCTCGCATGGCGGCAAAACCGATCGGAATCGCACACCCATGATATCATGGCCTATGAGAGCGGACTCGCCAGTCAAGGGAATCATTTCGAGCTGCTGCCGGACGGTGAAACCGCATACAGGCGGATTTGCCAGGAAATCCTTAATGCCGAACACCACATTCATATCGCGACCTATATCCTGAATAAGGATGCCACTGGAAAAAAAATTGTCTCGCTTCTTGAAAAACGGGCGCGCGAGGGAGTGACCGTCCGCCTGCTGCTTGACTCACTGGGCTGTTGGAACCGCACGCGTACCGCTCGCTACAAGATCCGGCGGGCCGGGGGTGAAGTCGCCATGTTCCTGCCGGTTTTGCCCTTGCAAACGCATACCTCCTCGAATCTTCGCAACCACCGGAAAATAGCGATATTCGACCACGCGCGGGCCATTACCGGAGGACAAAATCTGGATAACCGATTTCTGGGCCCCACCCCCAGCCCGGATCGTTTTGTGGATTTCAGCGTTGTTACACATGGGCCCGCCGTTCAACATATCAGTCGCACCTTTCTTGCGGATTGGGCCTTCGCTACAGCTCAGCCGCCCGCGAAGTTTGACGAAATCCTGGCTTATAAGCCGGAACAGACAGGTAACAGCACGATCGAGGTTATTACCAGCGGCCCCGACGTGAAAAGCGATCCCCTGTGGGAGCAGATCCTCCGCATCATCCAGGAATTCAGGCGCCAACTCACTATTATTACCCCGTATTTTATTCCGGATGAGGTGCTCTTTCACTCCCTTATCGTCAAAGCGCATACCGGCCGCCATATCCGGCTGATTATCCCACTCAAATCAAACCAGCCGCTCACCGATATCGCGCGCTACCATTACCTCCGCAAATTGCACAACGCAGGGGTTGAGATCCTTTTCTATACCCCGCGCATGCTCCATGGGAAACTTATCCTCGCGGACGGCCTGGTCGCTCTGGTGGGGTCGGCCAATGTCGATATCCGCTCCCTGTTCGTGAATTTTGAGATCGCCCTTCTGCATTACTCGCCGTCGGATATTCGGGAACTTCAGGGCTGGGCCGACCAACTTACCGAATCCTGTATTTCATTCGATGAAGCGATCGCCGATAAAAAATTCATGCCCAGCAAGTTTACCGAAGACTTTGTTCACTTGCTCTCACCGCTCTTGTAAGCGGTATTATTCAACCATTTTAAAGGTCATGCGAAAGCTGTGACGCTCGCCGGTAGGCGTAGCCCCGCCGCTCCCCACGCGATCGAACGCCGCCCGGACCGAGCGGTCAAAGGCGCTGTTTCCCGAAGCGGGGTCAAAACGGATATTCGTAATTTTTCCGGAGGGCAGGACATCGAACTCCACAGTGGTCGTAAGCTGTCGCCCGGACAAACTGCGGGGCTTGTTCCAGGCGCTGTTCAACCGCGCGTTTAATTGGGATCCGTAACTCCGGAGCTCATTTTGTTGGAAATCGGACATCCGGTTCACCCGTTTCCGCTCCGCATCGTCTGAAAGTAAATTTTCCAATTCAGCGCGCATCCGACTCGTATCGATGCGGGTTGGTTCGCGCGGTTCCGACCGGGGCTGCGGCGGATCCGGGCGCGGGTTTTCGCGGGTGAATGCTTCATAACTTATCCGTTCGGGCTCCGGTTCAGGCTCGGGCTCGGGCTCGGGCTCCGGGTCAGGCTTGGGCTCCGGTTCCCGCTGAGGTTCAGGCTTGGGCTCAGGGGGATCGGGAACCGGTTCCAGGGGGTCCACTTCCGGGGTCCTCAATTCGGGCTCCCGCTCCTCAGTGGTTTGCGGAGCCTCCTCCGCATTCTGTTGGGGCTCTACCAGCTCGAAGACATGCTCTTCCTTTTTCGGACGAAATGCATCCACGATGGTTGCCAGAAAAAACCCGAGCAATACCGCAAGATGAAGGATCAAAGATGTCCAAAAAGCCTGGTTTTTCCGAAATTTCATTTTGCCTGTGGCATGGCTGCAACGATTTTACTTCACATGGATCACTGATGCAAATCCCCGGGAATCAATCCACTTCCGTGTCCAAACTGATTTTTGAGAGGTTTCGTTGCTTGATACGGTCGATTACCGTAATGACCTGTTGATAAGGCAGGCCCGCGTCCCCCCGGATGCTCAAGACCGGCGGATCGGGGTCGGCCGCCAGATCGTCGAGCAAATCCTCCAGCTGTTCCATCGAAATTTGTTCGTTCCCCCAGTACAGTTCGCCGGATTCATTGATTGTGATGCTTTGAAATTCCCGCCGGTCCGGAGTCTGCGATTTGGCGGATTCAATGGGCAGGTCCACTTTGATCGTCTGTTCCAGAAGCGGGGTCGTGATCATGAAAATAATGAGCAGAGCGAACGCCAGATCAATCAACGGGGTGACGTTGATTTCCGACAGTGCCGCGAGCCGGTTTTTTCTATGGAAATTGCGGGCCATATCAATATCTAGCAGGCTGTCGGACTGAAACCGTATCGCTGGTTAGGCGGGAGGAACATCGAAATTTGAAATTTGAAATTTGAATGGGATCATTGGGCTTCCAGTTCAATCCGGTCCGCCACCGTGCTGGCGAAATTTTCGAGCTCCACGACGGCTATCTTCGTCTCCTGCAGCAAATAATTGTAGCCGAACACCGAGGGAATGGCGACGACCAGCCCGGCCACAGTGGTAAGAAGCGCCCCCGACACACCGGGCGCCAGGTTCTGCAAACTCGCGGAGCCGGACCCGGCAATCCCCCCAAAGGCGTCCATCACGCCCCAGACCGTCCCGAGCAGACCGAGAAAAGGGGCGCCCGTCACAATGGACCCCAGCATCACCATTTTTGCTTCGTAAAGCAAAGTTTGTTCGGCTACGGCCCTTTGCAGGGCATTTTCCACGTGCCCCATCCGGAGCTTGGCCCGGTGCGTGTCCATATCCGCCGCATTGCCGCCATAGCGGTAAAAGGCCTCCAGTCCCTCCCTCACAACACGGTAGTACGGCCCGGCCCCTTTGCCGGGCCTTTCGGGGGGAAGGCCCAGAAGAGAAGCCTCCTTGCTCAAGAGGCGCTCGTAGCGGCGGTTTTGTGAACGCAGGCGCGACATTTCCAGATATTTCCCCAGCATCACGGTCCAGGCCAGAATGCTGCACACCACGAGAATGCAGATAATGACCTTGCCCGCGAAATTGGACTGCGCGAAGTAGGTGAAAACATTCGGCCCGGCAGCGAGCTGAAACAGGCATGTATCGACAAGTAAACTCGGGCTCATGGTTAAAATACGTAGTGGTTACTGAGGATTCGGGATTCGGGAGTCAGGGTTCAGGATAGCGGGATCACTCGACCCGCATCCAGTATAAACCGTGGATTTTACGAAAAAAGCCATAAGAAGTTGTGGCCGGGATCGCATAAATGGATTGCACGAACTCCGGTATCCTCGTACACAACGAAGCATTTCCGAATTTATGGACCATAAAGATCAAACAATTGCAGAGCTGAAAGAAAAAAAAGCCGGGGCGAGCGCAAAAAAAGCTCTTGTCGGCATCGACGGCTTTGTGGACAAAATTGTTCATCCGATCGACAAGCGAAGCGGCGCGGGCGATCAATATACAGCCATCCGAACCATCCCGGATTTCGCCGCCCGAATCGCGTCGGCGGCGGGAAAAAGCGCCAACATAGAACTGGCCCCTGTTGTCGAGAAAATCGGGGGCAATGGCCCCATCATGGCGAGTGCGCAGTGCGCCCATGGTTTGGAGGTCCGTTATATCGGCGCGCTCGGCAAAGATGTCATCCATCCGGTGTTTTTGGAGTTTGCCGAACGCACCCGGGCCATTTCGATCGCCGATCCCGGTGTCACGCACGCGGCCGAATTCAACGACGGCAAGATTCTTTTCGGCTCGATGGCCTGTCTGGAAGAGATCACCTATCAGCGTCTCATCGACCTGACCGGGGAGGCGGAACTCGTTCGTATCATCGGCGAATCCGACCTTGTGGCCATGGTCAACTGGACCATGATTCCTTTTCTTTCGGAAGTGTTGCGCGACCTGCTCAACAAAATCATGCCGCAAGCGCCGGAGCGGGCGGGAAGGCGCTTCTTCTTTGACCTCGCGGATCCCGAAAAGCGCGGTGATGATGAATTGCGCGAAGCGCTGGGCCTGTTTGCCGATTTCGAACCCTACGGAGAAGTGATTCTCGGCCTGAATCTCCGTGAGGCGGAACAAGTGCACAAGCTGCTCGGGTTTGATGCTTCGGAAAATACCGCGGAAAACCTGGAAAAGCTAGCGGCCGACATTCGCTCGACACTGAAGCTGCATACCGTTGTCGTGCACCCCACGGATTCCGCCGCCTGTGCAACGCCGGAAGGCACGGCATACGTAGCGGGCCCGTATTGCGAAGATCCAAAAATCACGACCGGCGCGGGCGATCATTTCAATGCGGGATTTGTTACCGCCCGCCTCCTCGACCTTTCCCCGAAAGCCGCCCTCACCGTAGCGGTCGCAACCTCGGGCTATTATGTCCGACACGCCGAAAGCCCTTCCCTCTCGGCCATTCAGGATTTCATCGCAACCTGGTAACCTGAACATGCCCGGATTCTTCATCAGTTTCGAAGGCGGCGAGGGCTGCGGAAAATCAACTCAGATCGAGGCCCTTGCCAAACGGATTGAAGCGCAGGGCCGGGAGGTCCTCAGGGTGCGCGAACCGGGCGGCACCGCGCTCGGCGAAGCGGTGCGCAACCTGCTTCAGCACGACCGGGCGGGCGACGGCATGAGCCCGGAAGCCGAACTTCTTCTATTCGCCGCAAGTCGCGCGCAACTCACGCGGGAACGCATTCGACCCGCCCTCAATGCGGGTTGCATCGTCCTTTGCGACCGGTTTTTGGACTCCACTACGGTATACCAGGGCGTCGCACGCGCGCTCGATCCGGAGGCCGTCGCATCAATCAACCGGTTCGCGGTTGAAAACACCCTGCCGGATCGAACCATCCTCCTTGATATCCCGGCGGAAGAAGGCCTCAAACGCGCACAAGGCCGCCACAACAGCAAGTTGGATAGAATCGAGCAAGAGACGGTTGAATTTTTCAAAGCTGTCCGCAAGGGTTACCTGCAGCTCGCGGAATCCGAGCCGGAACGTTTCCGGGTATTGGACGCCCTTCAACCCGTCAAAACACTTGAAGCCGAAATCTGGAATGAACTTGCGCCAAGCATTGCCTGAAAACCTTCACGCCTGCCGGGCCGTCAATGTGCTCGAGCGCGCGATGGAACAAAACCGGTTGCCGCACGGTATTCTTCTGCACGGTGAGAGCTTGGATGAAGTGCAGACCGTCGCGCGCGCGCTCGCCTCGGAACTGCTCCAAACCAAACGCGACCCGTTCAATCATCCGGACTGTTTTATCCTCCGTCCTTCCGGTCGGGCACGCGTCATCCGGATCGGCAGTGACAGCGAACGCGTGGGCGGATTCTGGCCCAACAACACCATGCGGCGCCTGGTCGCGGATGTTCAGAAATCATCCAATCAGGGCGGGCGGAAAGTTGCCCTTCTCTTTGAAGCGGACCGCATGAACGTTCAATCCGCGAACGCCTTCCTCAAGACACTGGAAGAGCCCCCCGGTGACACCACCCTCATCCTTCTCACCAACCGCCCGTACGACCTGCTTGATACAATTCGCAGCCGCTGCCTGAATTTCCGCCTTCCCTCGGGTTACAGCTCGATCGAGGATCCCGCATGGCTGGCCTGGCTCGAAGACTACAAGTCCTGGCTCGGCAGACTCCTCAACCGGAAGCCGGACAAGAAGGACATCCCCTCTATCGTATTGGGCGGCTACGGACTGAACCACCGCTTTCAGGGCATTCTCAAAAACATGACTGAAACAGCTTGGGTAGCCGAAAAAAACAAGCTCCCGGAGCATATCACCGACGAGGAAAAAAAGGCGATTGAAGCGGGCATCACTCGTGGTTTCCGCAAACAATTGTTCGCGGAAATCGAAAAAACCACTGTGCTTTTCGCGCGTTTGATCGAAGCGACGCAACCCGGCGGATTGCCGGTAACCGCGCTCGCACGTGCCCTGGAAGCCCTCGAGCACAGCACCGGTTTGCTGGAGTTGAATTTCAATCAAGCCGCCGCTCTTGAATTGTTCTTCCTGAAGTCCCAGCGCATCTGGATGACAACCACCCAATAAATTTAAATCCCCGGCATGTGCGGACGCTTCACGCTCTACTTCGACCCCGCCCGGCTCCGGAAAGAGCTCGGCTGCGAGCTCCCCGCCGACTACGAACCGAGCTACAATATCGCGCCCGGTCGTTCCATCCTCGCGCTTCGATCCGAACACATCCAATCCTCCGCAACCCCGGTCGCTTCCCTGCTGCATTGGGGCCTCCGAACGCCGCATAATTTCCTCATCAACGCGCGCAGCGAAACCGCGGACACCCTGCCCCGCTTTCGGGAAAGCTGGGCTGCCCGCCGCTGCCTGGCGCCGGCGAACGGCTACTACGAATGGACGCAACAGGACGGGAAGAAGCAGCCCTTCCACATCCATGCGCCCGACCATTCCCTGCTGTTCTTCGGGGCGCTCTGGTTCCCATCCGATAAGGAGGGTGGCCCGGATGCCTGCGTCATTCTGACCACCGCCGCCGATGCCACGATCGCGAATATCCACCATCGGATGCCGGTGCTTTTACCGCCGGAGGCCCATGACGCATGGCTTCAGGGCAGCCTTTCTAAAAACAGCCTCGACCGGTACCACCGTAAAGCGCGCCTCCACATGCATCCGGTCAGCCGCCGGGTCAACCGCACACAAAACGACGATCCGCAGCTTATGAAGCCTGCGCCCCCGGATGAAGACGAGCAGATGCGCCTCTTCGAATGATCACGGAAAACTTAAAGGTTGCGACGTTCAGCCCAACCGCAGCTTCATCCAGGCGACTTCCTCGCATCCGCATGGTCTTTCTGGGTCAATCGACATATGGCCAATCCTATTAGCAATGGCTTCAGAGCGCGCCGTCACTGTTTTTCGTTTAAGCCACGCTCCGCGCCTTCAAGTTTTTCAAAAGATATTCGGGGTGTGTTTGCGCGATCTGCAGCAGACGTGCGGACGGGCCGGACGGATGACGTTCGCCCTGCTCCCATTTGCGCACGGTGTTGACGCTGACGTTCAAAACCCTGGCAAAGAGGCCTTGGCTCAGATGTAGAGCCTCGCGCAGCTTGCGCACATCCTCCGCCGTGTAGGCAGGCGGTTCGTCGGGAACGGCGATCACGGTTTTACGTAGCGTCTGCTTCCCTTCAAGGTGGGCGATCACCTCGTTTACGCCTCCGATGAGTTGGTCAAAGTCTGTATCATTCATGGTCTTTCGCCTCCTTTATTTTCGCTTCGATGAAGGTGCTTAATTCTTTAAGTTGCTTGGTCTGTTTGGCGGTCAGGTCCTCCTGAACATTTTTGGCATAAAGCGAGACGAGATAAACGACCCCGTCAGCACTGATATAGTAGTAGATCACTCTGGCACCGCTACTTTTACCCCGCCCCGGCAAACGCATCCTGACCTTGCGGAAGCCGCCTGTGCCCCGGAGCAGGTCGCCCTTTGCAGGGTTTCGGGCCAGCTCCTCTGTGAGTTCAAGGCACTGGTCCTCCGCTTTGAGTTTGCTGACGCCTTCGGTAAACGCAGTGGTTTCATAAAAAGTTATCACCATAAAAGTACGCTACTGTGGGTTATATTTCAAATGAATGCAATTATTTTTGTTTTCGCCGTTTCTCCTGTAGCTGTAACAAACTGACTTGTCCTTTTGCCCGTTGGCGTCTTTAGTTCCGTGACTTTGATTGCAATAGCTGCATCGTCGCGTCTTGCCAAAGAGCAAACCACAATCGTCCCAAAGCCATACTTATTTCCTGCCAAGCCCTAAGGGCTGGTCAGGCAGCAAATAACTGTAGCAATCCGACTTGTTCTTTTGCCCGACGGCGGCGTTGCTC
>JBKGYB010000070.1:0-8714 GCA_046546295.1 Opitutales bacterium
AAGCGGTAAAAGTCGCTAACCCTTTGCTAATCAGTCCCGCTCAGCGGGATCAGTGTCCATCAGTGTTCATCAGTGGTTGTACTAATCTTTTTAGGATAAAGGAATGGACCTCGCTCTGCGGCGCCCAAAGAGCGAAATGGTTTGAAAGGCACAAAATCCACTCAGGCGCCTAAATTTTCCAGAATGCGCTTGGTTTCGTCGCGTTTTTCAGTGGTTTCCGCCAATTGTGTGCGCGCGCCCTCAACAACTTTCCCGGGCGCGTTCGCCATGAATTTCGGGTCGTTCAGTTTCTTTTCTCCGACTGCGACCAATTGGTTCAATTTTTCCAGCTCTTTGGAGAGCCGCGCTTTTTCAGCTTCCACATCAATCGAACTGCTCAAGTCGAGGTACAGCGTGCCCAACGGCGTAACCACGGCCGGCAGGCCTTCCGGCGGGGCGTCATTGACCGCCGCAAGCGTACCGATGCCACCGAGCCTTCGCACGACCGCGGCATTGGACTCAATAACGGCGCGGGACTTTTCTTCCGACGCGTAATAAACAACGACGTCACGCTTGTTCGCGAGATTGTATTCCGCCTTCAGGCTCCTGGCTTGGGAAATCGCTTCGCACAGTTGTCCAACCCGCCGCACCGCGCTCGCATCAAGCCGGAGGTTCGACGCACCAAGCGCGGCTTTTAATTCGTCCGCCCGGACAATCCGGGTGTCTTGTATAAAGCCGCTTTCACCCTGGTAACCGAGGGCGTGCCAGAGTTCTTCCGTGATATGCGGGAGTATCGGGTGCGCGAGTTGAAGCACCTGCCGAATGACCAGATCCTGGATCGCAAGGCATGTTTTCCTCGCGCCGCTCCCGCCCTGTAATTTGTCTTTCGAGACCTCCACATACCAATCACAAAAATCGCTCCAAAAGAAGCGGTGGATCAATTGCGTAAGCGACGTGGTCTCGAAGTTGGCGAAACAATCTTCCAATTCCCCGCTCACTTCCAGCAAACGGGCAAGAATCCAATGATCGTAGTCATCGCAATGCTTCGGCTCGATCCGCGAGGCGATCGATTGCAATTCCCTGTTGGACTCGCCAAGTTCGCCATCCCCATCCTGCTGCGACATCTGGCGGAAGCGCGCGGCATTCCAGAGCTTGTTGCAGAAATTCCGGCCCACCTGTATCCGCTCCTCGGAAAACAGGATGTCAGAGCCCGAGGGTGCGATGTTGCAGATGCCAAACCGCAAGCCGTCGGCCCCGAAGCGCTCGATCAATGCATGCGGGTCCGGAGAATTGCCGCGCGACTTCGACATTTTATAGCCTTGGGCGTCACGGATCAGCCCATGAATGAAGACATTCTTAAACGGCACGCGGCGCGCGATTTCCTCGTCGCTTAACTTCGGAGCATCCTCGCCGTACAGTTCAAGGCCCGCCATAATCATCCGGGCAACCCAGAAAAATATAATATCAAACCCGGTCACCAGCACGGTTGTGGGATACCAGAAAGCCAGCTCCCGTTGCTGCTCCTCGTCGGGATCCGGCCAGCCGAGATTGGCCATCGGCCAGAGGTAGGAAGAGGCCCAGGTGTCGAGCACGTCTTCTTCCTGCTCCCAGTTTTCAGGGTCCGGCGGACCTTCGACCGAAACATGGACGTGCTCCGGGTTTTGAAAATCGAGCTCCGATCGATCCAGGCCTTTTTTATACCATACCGGGATGCGGTGCCCCCACCAGAGCTGGCGGCTGATGCACCAGTCCTGAATACCGTTCAACCAGTTCAAATAGGTCTTTTTCCAACGGTCCGGATGAAAGCGGATGATCCCCGTCTCCACCGCCCGCTTGGCTTCCCGCACTTTTGGGTAGCGCAGGAACCATTGCTCGGAGAGCCGGGGCTCGATCGGGACATCGCCACGCTCCGAAAAACCGACCGTATTTTCGTAGGGCTCCCGGTCTATTAAAAGTCCCATCGCATCGAGCTTTGCAGCCGCTTTTTCGCGGGCTTCCTCACGATCCATTCCGGCAAGGTCGGCGCCGCCGGCTTCCGTAATGCGTCCGTCCGGACCAATCACTTCAAGCGTTTCCAAGCCGTGCCGGATCCCGATTTCAAAGTCATTCCTGTCGTGCGCCGGGGTTACCTTCAGGCAGCCGGTTCCAAACTCCCGATCCACATACTCATCACCGATAATCGGAATCATTTCCCTCGGGAACGGGCGCCAGACGCTTTTTCCAATCAAGTGCCTGTACCGCGCATCCTCCGGGTGAACCGCCACGGCGGTGTCGCCCATCAGTGTTTCCGGCCGTGTCGTTGAAATTTCCAAATGCGAGCGCTCCCCGTCAGGCTCGACCAGTTCGTAGCGCATTTTGTATAAGATTCCCTGCGTCGGCGCCATCTTGACCTCTTCGTCCGAGATCGCCGTTTGCGTAGCCGGGCACCAGTTAATCATCCGCTTGCCGCGGTAGATGTAGCCGCGCTGATGAAGCCGGACAAATGCGGTCAGGACAGCCTTGGAATATTCCTCGTCCAAAGTGAAGTGCGTGCGATCCCAATCACACGAGGCGCCGAGCTTTTGCAACTGCTGCAGAATCGCATCCCCGGAGGTTTCACGGAATTTCCAGACTTTTTCCAGGAATGCTTCGCGCCCGAGGTCATATTTCGTTTCCCCCGTACTCTCGCGCAATTGGCGCTCGACCTTGGTTTGTGTCGCAATGCCCGCGTGATCCGTCCCCGGTTGCCAGAGGACCGCTTTGCCCTCAAGCCGCGCGCGGCGCACAAAAATGTCCTGCAAAGTATTATCGAGCACGTGCCCCATATGCAGCAAGCCCGTCACATTGGGCGGCGGGATCATGATCGAATACGGCTCGCGCTCCGGGTCGACCCGGGCTTTAAAGCAACCCGCTTCCAACCACTCGGCATACCAGCGCGCTTCCACATCCCGGGGTTCATAGACTTTTGCAATTTCGGACATAACGAATTGGAAAAACCGATCAACATGTCGCCTGCCGCCATGCTTTCAAGCACGATTTTACGCCTTGTGTAAAATGACGTCCCTACGCGGAACCCGTCCACGTAGCGACCGGCTTTATGCCGGGATCGTTACGGCTGCCCTAACCGCATGGCGCCCCGAAAATCGCGGCTACGATCAGAAAACGGATTTTGCGCGCAGCTCAAAATGTCTTCAACAGTATCTTGCCAAAGCGTGGTTTTTGAGCGTGGGCCATGGCCTCCTTGAAAGATTCGAGGGGATAGACCGCTTCCGCCGGTAGTTGCAGGCGCCCCTGCCGCATTTCACCGTACACGGCATCCATCACCTCGCGAACCGCATCCATTCCGTTGCGGCGGATCCACCGATCCCACCAGAACCCGATCATGCGAATATCATGAAAAATCAAAAACCGGGTGGGAAACCGCACGGGGTCGCCCACCATGCCGCCGAAGGTCACTTGCGTGCCGCCTTCGCCCAATGCCTTGATCTGGTCGATCGCGCTTGTGCCGCCCACCGAATTCAAAGCCAGCCGGACCGGAGCGCCACCGGTCAACTCCCCCGCTTGCTTGTGCCAGTCGCTCCCTTCCACAACCACATGGTCCGCACCCAGCTGTTTCAAGGGCTCGATTACAGCTTCCCGGCGCACCTGGCTGATTGTATGCAACCCCAGCGCTTTCGCCATCTGAACCACGGCAATTCCGACCAATGAATTGCCCGCGTTCTGCACCACCCAGTCGCCCGGCTCAAGGTCAAGGACTCGGGTCAACAGACACCAGGCGGTCGGAGGGTTGATAAAACTCATCGCCGCCTGCTCGACCGGAATGTCGGGAGGCACGCGCAACAACTCGTCCACCGGCGCACAGGCGTAACCACGCCAACAGCCCCCTGCTTCCGGGAAACGCACGCGGTCACCGACACGAATCCCCTCGACGGCATCGCCCAGGGCGTCGACCTCGCCGACACCTTCACGGCCCGCCACGGCGGGCAGCTCGCGCAAGCGCCCGTAACTGCCCGCGATCATCCCGAAATCGGAAGGGTTGATCGCGGCGGCCAGCAGCCGCACCCGCGCTTCCCCCGGCCCCGGCTCGGGCGTTTCAATCGAATCCAGTTGCAGAACTTCTTCCGGCTTTCCGAAAGTATGGTGACGTATTGCCTGTTGCATAGATGTAAAACCTTATACCTTGTTTTTCCCGCTGAGGAGAGCAAAATGCATGTATCCGGGAGAATAAACCGGTTTTATAAAGCCGATAACCGGCTGGAAACAACAAAAGTCTGTCTTCCGCGATTGATTCCCCCGCCATTGCTGTTTCATGCTCACTGGATGGAACATCCCTTTCTTGAAAACCATTTCCTTATCCGCTGGTCCGCGCTCACTCCGGAACACGTCGAAGCGGACATCGAGCATGCGCTCGACGACGCGGAACAAGCCGTCGAAACCATCGCCGCCCGCAGCGAACAGGGCGCGGAGCGCCTGAGCTACGAGACCACATTCGGCGCGCTCGACGCATCGCTTGAAACGCTGCAATTCGCCTGGGGCAAGGTCGGGCACCTCGACGCGGTCGCGAACAGCCCGGAGCTGCGCAAGGCCTACAATACAATGTTGCCGAAAGTATCGGCCTTTTTTTCGGGCCTGCCGCTGAACGCGCGTCTCTGGACAACGCTGCGCTCTTTCGGAAACAGCCCGGCCGTCGGCGAACTATCCCCCGACCGCCGGCGCCATGTTTCCGAAACCCTTGCCGACTTCCGGGAACAGGGCGCGGACCTGCCGGAGGACAAAAAACAACGCGCGGCGGAGATCCAACAACGCCTCGCCGAATGCACGCAGACCTTTTCGGAAAATGTCCTCGATGCCACCAATGCATGGGAAAAAATCGTCGCCGATGAAGCGCTTTTGAGCGGACTCCCCCGCTCCGCCCGCGAATCCGCGCGGGAAGACGCCCGGCGCAAGGGCCACGACACCGAAGCACAGCCCGCCTGGCGCTTTACCCTGCAAGCCCCCTCCCTGCTCCCCGTCCTGCTCCACGCGGACAACGAGGAACTGCGTCGCGAGGTCTGGCAGGCCCTGAATGCACTCGCGCGCCGCGCGCCGCACGACAACCGCCCGCTTGTCCCGGAAATCCTGCGCCTTCGCCACGAATTCGCCCGCCTGCTCGGCAAGCGGCATTTCGCGGACCTTGTTACCGAACGCCGAATGGTCGGATCCGGGGAACGCGCGCTCGGGTTCACCGAAAACCTCCACGCGCGCATTGCCCCGTCCTTTACGCAGGAAGACAAAGACCTGCGGGCTTTCAAAGCCGCCCATGAAAACGCGGATCCGGAGGAGCCATTGGAACCCTGGGAAACCGCTTATTGGGCGGAAAAGAGACGGCAAAAGCTCTACGATTTCAATGAAGAGGCCCTGCGCCCCTACTTCCCGATTCACCGTGTCCTGGACGGACTCTTCACTCTCTCTCAAAAAGTCTTCCGCCTGCGCATCGAAGAGCGCGAAACCGTCTGCCGCGAGCCCGGCGCGCAGCCCGAATCCGGGGATGAACGCCCGGAGGTCTGGCACCCGGACGTTCGTTTTTACGATGTGTTCGACGCGGACGGCACGCACCTCGGCTCCTTTTACGCGGACTGGCATCCCCGCGAATCAAAGCGCGGCGGCGCATGGTTCAACTACCTGATCACCGGCAACCGCGCTCCGGAACAACCCCGGTCGCCACACCTCGGGCTGATCTGCGGCAACCTGACCCCCTCCGTGGGAGGTCAACCGGCCCTGCTCACCCATAATGAAGTCGAAACCGTTTTTCACGAATTCGGGCACCTGCTCCACCACTTGTGCGGGGAGGTGGAAGTCAAGGCGCTGAACGGCGTGAACGTCGCATGGGACTTTGTGGAACTGCCCTCTCAAATCATGGAAAACTGGTGCTGGGAACGGGAAAGCCTGGATTTGTTCGCGCGCCATCACGAAACCGGCGCCGGCATACCGGAGGACCTTTTTGCCGCCATGAGCGCCGCCCGAAACGACAGAAAAGCCAGCGCCAACATGCGCCAGCTTTCCTTCGCAAAACTGGACCTGGAGCTTCATATGAACTGGCCGGAATCCGGCGAAGACGACCTGGATGCATTCGTGGAGTCAAAAACCGCGGATTACCGCCCGGAATACAAGACGCGCCCCAATCCGAACACTTTCCAATTCAACCACCTGTTTGCGGATCCGACGGGATATGCGGCGGGCTACTACTCCTACAAGTGGGCCGAGGTCCTCGATGCGGACGCCTTTACCCGTTTCAAAAACGAAGGCATAATGAACGCGGAAGTCGGCGCCGCATTCCGCAACCAAATACTTGCCCGCGGCAACGCCGAAGACCCGGCCCGGCTCTTCCGGGCGTTCATGGGACGCGACCCCGACCCCGAAGCGCTGCTTCGGCGCGACGGACTGGCCTGAACAATCACGGCAGCCCTTGATTATCAGTGTCCATCTGTGTGCATCAGTGGTTGAATTGATTTTTTCAGGAAGATAATCGGAAATTTGAGATTTTCTTTCTTGCGCCACCGGTGCGTGAGGTGACTTTCTTTTCAGGTAGCTTTATTCTGAAGTTGCCTGGGTAAATACATACATAAAACCAATGCCGTGTTTGATACCTTGTTAGTCGCATCCCGGATCCTGGGCGGATTGGCGCTGTTCCTCTTTGGGATCGGTATCATGACCGAGGGCCTCCAGGCGGCGGCCGGCGACAAATTACGCGCCCTTCTGGAACGGGGCACACGGAACCGCTGGACCGGTCTTGGGCTCGGGACTTCGCTCGGTTTTCTCGCGCACAGCAGCGCAGCCACCGTCATGGCGGTGAGCTTCCTGAATGCCGGCCTGCTCTCGCTGACACAGGCGCTGCCCGTTTTTTTCGGCGCTAATATCGGCACGACGCTCTCCATGCAGTTGATCTCCTTTCAATTGACGGATTTCGCGTTTGTCGGGGTCGCGATCGGATTTTTCGTACAGTTGCTCGCGCCACAGGGGAAGGTGCGTGACGCAAGCCGGGCGCTGCTCGGCCTGGGCCTCGTCTTCTGGGGCATGTCGGTGATGAGCGCCGCGATCGAACCGCACAGGGACCTGTTCGCCGCATACCTCGCGGCCGTGGATGGCACGACATGGACCGGATTCCTTTCGGGTCTAGCCATCGCCACGATGATCACCGGCATCATCCAGAGCAGCGGGGCCGTCATCGGCATCGCGTTTGCGCTCGCCTCAGCAGGCGTCTACACCTCGCTGGAACAGGTTTATCCCATCATCCTTGGCGCCCACATCGGTACTTCCGCAACCTCGCTACTGGCCTCGCTCGGCGCCAACCGCGAAGCCAAACGCGGCGCCCTCGGCAATCTCAGCTTCAATTGCTTCAACGTCCTGCTCGCGATTCTGGCCGCTCCTTTATTCCTTCGCGGGATCCCCCTTCTGAGCGACAATCTGGTCCATCAGATCGCCCATGCGCACACGGGCGTCATGCTGGCGGCCGCCCTGCTCCTCCTGCCGGTCGTCGGTTTGCAATCCAATGGCCTCCGCCGTCTGATCCCGGTGTTGAAGACGGAAGGTCGCCGCAGTTACCTCAAATACCACCTGATCCGACTGCCGGAACGCGCCATCCGGGGAATACTCGGCGAACTCGGACGCAGTTTGTCCATCAGCCGCGAGAGCCTCGAAATTACCCGTGAATGGCTCGCCGGACATGAGCCCAAGCATTTGCGCAGGATCAAACGCAATGAAGAAATCGTGGACGAACTGAAAGACGCGGTGCGGTTTTATATCAGCGCCCTCACCGGACGCTACCTCTCCCGCAGGCAGGCCCTGATGATCCAGTATCTGACCCATATTTCAGCGGACGTCGAACGGATCGGCGATCACATTGACCACCTCGCGGACAATTTAAATGCCCGCCGTTCCCAGGGGGATGTTATGAACACCCCAGGCATAATCAACATGCAACAGGATCTGATCGACCATGCCCTCGAAGTTCTCAAGCGCACGGAAACAACACTCAGCGCTTTTCCCGAATCCTTTGAAGAAGCGGCCCAACACATCCTGGAGGCCAGGGAGAAGCACAACTCCGAAAGCAAGCGTCTCCAGGCTTCCTTCAACGAACAGGTCGCCCAACACAAAATACCGGCCGATACAGGCTTGTTTTTCAGCGATTTTTGTCTGACCCTCGACCGTATGGTCCGGCATTGCCGGATGATCGCCAATGAGACCTGCCAGCCGTTTTTCGCCCTGAAAGAGAGCAAGCTTGACCGGGTGGAACCGCCTTTGGAAAAAATCAGCGCCCCGCCGGACATCCTCCAAGGCGAACCCCATACGAACGAACGATAACCTATATGCGCCCCGAAGACATTCAACTGATCGGCAACGAACTGTGCATTCGCTGGGATGACGGCTCCGAAAGCTATTTCCCCGCCCCTTTTCTCCGCAAACACTCGCCTAGCGCCCAAAACATCGGTGAAGTCGATATTCTCGGCAACCGGCACGGCGGAGACGGGCCGAAGGAATTTCCCAATGTGACCATAACCGGCTGGGAACTGAAGGGCAACTACGCCATCTGCCCGACCTTCAGCGACGGCCACAACAGCGGAATCTACAGCTGGCAATACCTGAAGGACCTGGAGAAAAAATTGGAAATTTAAGACAACCCGTAACAACTTACAATTAAGTTGGTTCCATTGCAGCGATCCTGCAGTGTATACAGCAAAATGACTACAATGATTGCCCTGCAGGGCCTGGTTGACTCC
>JBKGYB010000071.1:0-8560 GCA_046546295.1 Opitutales bacterium
CCGCCCGGGCTTTACCGTATTCGTTCCCGAAAGTGTGATTTAAGGCGAATCTGGACAGGGCTATTGGTTCAAACGGACGCGTTGGTGCGGCGACTTCGAATTTTTTAGGCATTGCAAGGCGCGGAAATTTTCACTACCATGCAAAAAATGTTGTTTCGATACTTCTCTATTATTGGTTGTGCTATAACCTTTGCTTGCGGCGCGGAGCGTCCTCCTGTGCACCCGCAGTCTATTGAGCTAGAGCATGTACAGGTTGAGTATCCGGAGTCGTTGGCGGTCCAAAGCGGTGCGTTGGCTTATTGGTTGAATAATGGCTATCCGGGCTATGAATCGCATATACGCACTATCTATGCACAGCGCAAAAAACATGCTACGACAGACATAGAAGCGGATACCGATTGGCTCATTCAGGAACTGGGCTTGGAAGAAAAACCGGAAACAACGCTGAAACTTTATGAGCGCTTTCAAAGTATTGTTGAGGAAATATTCGGCGACCGATTGCTTGATACGCTTCTATTCCGGCACGCCTACGTTATTAGTCAAGATGACCTAAAACAGCGTCTCAATGAGAAGGGCTTTGTTGATAACCTTTCCCATAGCGCAGATATGGACAAACCGTACAATTTTACCTGGGGGCTTAACGCCAGTGGAGACATTGATCTCAACGAAATAAACTGGGAGCCGACTGGTCGCTATGAAGAATTTGCGCTGCCGATCATTATTAAAGACACCAGCGCGCCCTTTGGCGAACAGCTAAAAAACACCATCACCGACACGAAAAGTTTCATTGAAGGCTTTGGCGGAGGTGGCGCGCAATTAACAAAATATTTGGGACAACTCAGCCAGTTTTTAGCCTTACACGAAGCGGCAGAGTGGACCCTGACTTCAACAACAATAGTATCTGATGACCGCCGATGGTTTGCCGATGGAGTTGCCAATTACCTTACAAAAAAACGCATCTTTGAAACTGCCGAAAACCCGCAACAATTTTGGAATGCTATTTACGGCGAACGCGATAAAAGCCGCCTATCAGAAGTCGACCTTATCAACTGGAAAGCTGCTGAAAATGAAACCGAAGAGGACGATAAAACGCAGGACTTAAAGGACGCTTATTACTTGCTTGCCACAGCAACCATCGAGTTAATTGCCGATACACACGGAGAAGATTTTCTGCCCTCCTTACTAAAGGAAGTCCGCAAAACCAGCCTCGAAGAAACCACCATACAAACCGTGTACGATTCCTTTACCCTCCTAACAAAAGGCGAAGATATGAAAGCCTACATCGAAAAAGCACGGGCGAAATTGCTCGCCCCGCAAGGCTAAGTAGCTCCGCTCATACTTTGTCCTCCACTTTTTGTGCGGCCGAAGGCCTTTGGACGTCCAGACCCGCCGCAGGTTCGGCAGCAGGCCATAGCGGCTTTCGTCGGCAAACCAGATCTTCACCGGCCTTCGCCCGCTGATGTTCAATCGGGCCAAATGACCGAGGAAGCCGCGCTTGAACAGTTCCGCCTTGGCCGGATCCCTCTTCTCATGCACGGGGCGGGGGATCCGCATCACCCCAGTGCCTTCGAAGAAATCACAGCTTGACGGGCATCAAATGTCTGACAAACTGAAAGACATGAAACAAGTTACGACGCGGGAAATCCAGCAAAACACCCGATCAGTGCGCGAGCGCCTGGAGGCGGGGGAAACGCTGCAATGGACGCTTCGCGGTCGCGTTGTCGCCCGCTTGACACCTGCGGTTGAGTCGGGTGTTGGATCCGACTGGCCGAATGCCCTCGAACGGCTGCGTTCCATCTACGGCGATGTCGGGGAAGGCGGGAACCCGTCCGCATCCGATCAAATCTATCGGGACCGTGACTGAATTCTCTCATTATTTTGACACTGGGGTTCTGGTAAAAATCTATCACTTGGAGCCGGGATCACCTGAAGCTGCCAAGCATATCCAGAAGGCAGGAATCCTCCCTCTTCCTTTTCTCGCCGAAATGGAATTGCGCAACTCCCTGCGGGTTCTTGAAGGACGGAAGCAACTGAGCAGGGATCAGTTAGTGAAAAAAATTCCGGGACACCCATTCCCTGAGAAAGCGTTCCATCCGCACGCCCCTTGTATCGAGCCGCTTCCGGAACGGGCTGGCCCGGATTTTTCATGGGTGTCCCAAAGCTCTTCTCCCAAAGCTCTTCCTTTGTAGAGCAGATAGTTGTTGAGCATGGCCGACGGATTGACGCTGGTTTCCTGAGAATTCGAGCTTTCGACTTGATTTCCGATGATTTCCTGTAATAATTCCCATTATGCGAGAAGATTTACAGATAAATCGATGGTTGCGGTATTTATTACCGAGGCTGGAGGAACGCGGGCTCGTTTTGCTGACGGGGGCACGTCAAACCGGAAAAACGACCTTGGTGCGGGATTTGTATGCGGCATTGCCCTATTTCAACTTGGATGCGGTGGAATACCGGGAGCAGTTGGCTGCGGTCAGCACGTTTGCGTGGTCAGAGATGGTGGGGGCGGCGGTGTTGGATGAAGTGCAGAAGGAACCTGCTTTGCTGGATAAGGTTAAGTTTGCCTATGATGAGGGCGATTTGGATTTTTCCGCCCTATTGGGGTCGGCGCAGATCCTGCTGCTTAAGCGCGTCAAAGAGTCGCTGGCGGGACGGGTATTTGTGTATGAGTTGTTCCCCTTGATGCTATCGGAGCTGGCGGCTGGTGCGTCTCCGCTCGCGGAACCGCTCCTGGGGCGTTTGCTGACCGGTGCGAGACCGCTTGAGGTGTTGGAAGCGGAGCCGGGAGTCTTGCTGGGGCGTGCGGACGACGATTTGCGCCGCTCGGAGCAACATCTGCTGGAGTGGGGCGGAATGCCCGGTCTGCTGGCTCTGAACTTAGCCCGCAGGCCGCAGTGGCTGAAGTCCTATGAATCCACTTATTTGGAGCGCGATCTGGGTGATTTGGCACGCCTGGACGACTTGAAGCCCTTCCGCCGGTTTCAGCAGTTGGCGGCCTTGCGTTCGGGGCAGATGCTCTCCTATTCAGAGCTGGCCCGCGATGCGGGCGTGGCGGTGGAGACGGCGCGGCGGTATCTGGAGTATCTGCGTCTTTCCTATCAGGCGTTTCTGTTGCAGCCGTTTTCGGAGAACCTGACCAGCCAGGTGGTCAAAACACCCAAAATATTTTGGGCGGATTGCGGGCTGTTGCGTTCCCTGACCGGGCGGGATCCGGATGCTCCGATGGACGGACATTTCTTTGAGAGCTACTGCGCGGCGGAAATCGTCAAGTATCTGCGCGGTTTGCAACTCAACGCCCGGCTGTTCTATTACCGCACGCGGTCCGGATTGGAGATTGATTTCCTGCTCCAGACTTCGAGAGGAATCCTCGCCCTCGAGGTCAAAAAGCGGGAGACGGTTTCGGTGGTGGATACCCGTTCGATGAAACGTGTCGGGAAAGAACTCGGCGATCGCTGGTTGGGCGGATTGGTTCTCTATCGGGGCCGGGAAGTGTATCAGATCGAACCGGGTTACTGGGCCGTGCCCGCCTACCGCTTGTTTGGGTAGATGCGCGGGGAAACGCTGTACTTGGAGATGAACAAAAATTCCGGGACACCCATGATTCCCTGAGAATGAGTTGCTTCGGGAGGCCCCTTGTATCCAGTCGCTTTCGGAACAGGCTGGCCGGGATTTCTCCTTGTCCCAAACCTTATCTGGGTGTCCCAAATCTTATCTTCCTACTTCAATCCCCACCCCTGCGGTCTGCTTGCCGTAGCGGGTGGGACCAATTCAAGTCAGGAAAGCGTGCGAAGTCTCCGTCGGTCGAAATCCATTCACAGCCGTGCTCGATGGCAAGGGCGGCATGCCAGGCATCCGCCACCAATTTTCCCTTGGCCGGCAGGGATAGACAGAGTTGATGGAAAATCCGCCAATTTCGTTCCCCTGGCCTCAGCACGACCGCCTGCGGCCTCCGTCGGAGAGCCTCGCAAAATTCAAAGGCAATCGCCGGCGGCGTCGGCTGTTTGAACACCTTCGGATTGGTGACAATCCGTATAAAGCCGCTGAGCACAGCCTCCGAAAGACCGAAAGCGGAGGGGCCTTCAGCCATCTCCCGAATGATCGCCGCATACGCCTCATGTTCGGACGCCTCTTCCCGGTGCGCGTAAATCAAGACGTTGACGTCACAGAGCTTCATTGCAGCTCTCGACCATAAGTTACCTCATCCTCGGCGGCCAAAAGTTCATTGGTCCGATCCAAATCAATCCCTTCATGAGCCCCCTCCCCGCGAAAAGTGATCAATTGAAACGGCTGCGCGCTCCCCTCTCCTTCAAGCTCCAGCGCCTTGCGTCCGGCATCCGCGAGAAAAGTGCTGAAGCTCTTTCCTTGCTTCCGCGCCTGTTCGCGCAGTCTCTCCCCCAAATGATCGTCCAGTAATATCGTAGTCCTCATGGAGCATAAAGTATTACCTACTGCACGATTTTGTCAAGCGCATGTCTCTCAGCCGAGTTGTTCTTTAAACCGCGAGTTCAGATTGCGAAATTTTCATTCCGCGCCCGCTCTGATCCGGAAAAAATTCCGAAAAAATTCCGGGACACCCATGATTCCCTCAGAATGAGTTCCTTCGGCAGGCCCCTTGTATCCAGTCGCTTTCGGAACAGGCTGGCCGCGACTTCTCCTGGGGGTCCCAAACCTTATCCCCCAGCACCTATTCGACCCCCTCGAAGTAACACTTACCTGCCCCAGGGCACGCTTTCGACTATCTCACGGATTCAGGTATAAATATGGTTTGATTGGCTCAAAATTATTTTTTGGAAAAATTACCCGCGTTGCCATTTGCCCTCGGCAAAACCGTCAACCATTTTTTGCTTTAGGTCGCCGGCAACATCGGGATGAGCGTCGATAAGATTGCAGAGTTCGTTGGGGTCTTGAAGCGTATCGTACAGCTCAGATTTATCGTTGTGTGTCTGGATAAACTTCCATTGTTTGTCGCGAATCGCACGATATCCCAGTTCCTGGGTCAGGACAAAATCACGGTGAGCCGCTGTTGCACCGGACAGAACAGACGTAAACGAACGGGCATCGATATGTGACGGCGCTGACAGTCCGGCCAGATCGCAAACGGTTTCCCCAATATCCATCAGTTCAGTCAGCGCATTCGATGTGCTTCCGGCTTGAATGCCCGGACCCGCGAACACAAGTGGAACATGCCACGCAGGTTCGTAGGCCACATGTTTGTTGGGCAGATTGTGGTCGGTCAGCATGTCACCGTGGTCGGAGGTGAAAACGATGATCGTGTTGTCGGCATCACCGCGTTCTTCGAGTGCCTGCAAAACTTCACCCACCGCATCATCAATGGCGGTGATGGAGGCGCAGTATTGTCGGCGAAGCTTTGTGTATTTCGCTTCCTCCTGACCTTTCACCCCTTCCATTCGTGCCTGGATTCGCAGGGGTTTACCCGATCCGTCGTCGAGGATACGCGGAGGCAGTTCGCGTTCGCGGTAGCAGTCCGCATACTCGGCGGGAGGATCGTAGGGATTGTGCGGGCCCACAAAGGAGACAAATAGGTGGAAGGGAAAATCCTTCGGCCTTTCACGCAGCCACTGGGCGGAACGGCGGCCAATATAGATATCCTCAAAATCCTCTGTCGGCAAAACAGAATCCCTGTAAGTCAGGTAGTTCCGTTGCCGGTAATCCTGATTAAGTCTTTCCAGCAAACCCTTTTCCTTCAGGTGGCGTGTATAGGGGCCCCTGGGTGTTGAGCTACCACCGGCATGGGCTTTCCCTTCACATTCCACCGGATGCGTGAATCCCCAGGTAAAACAGCAGGGCCGGTCCCCATGACCGTTATATGAATCCGGTTTGGCCAGATCCAGCTTGCCGACGCAACCGACATCGTATCCGTGATCGCGCAGCCGCTGATAGTAGGTCCGGGTGCTCGCCGGCAGAAAGCTTTGATTGTCGAGTGCGCCGATGCGATGCGGACGGAGTCCGGATGCCAGCGAAATGCGTGCCGGTGCGCAGACCGGGCTGCTCGTATAGCAATGATTGAAAATCATGCCGCGGGCTGCGAGTTTGTCGATATTAGGTGTATCCATCCAGTCAGCCCCGTTATATCCAAGATAGTCACTACGGAGTTGATCGGCCATGATAAAGAGAATGTTCGGGCGGTCGGAGGAAGTCATTTTGAACCTGATGTTATGATTTGATATTAATTATGAGTTATCTATTTTCCTATTTTAATCGTAATTTGGGGATATAAAATGACTGAACCTGACTGAATCTTATCCGTATCTGATCAATGAAAGAGCAAAAGAATATGTATTTCCCCGTGGATGAAGAGGATCCTCGAACCCAGATTTACCGCATCAGTCGGGAAGGATACCGTGGTGAATTCACGATTGATCGAAAGGATCGAAGCAATTTCGTAATCATTCTGATTATTGAAGGGGAGGGCGAATACTGGTGTGCGGATCATCGATGCGCCGTGGGCCCCGGATTTATTGTCAGCTTCGCGCCCGGCAATCCCCATGGGCTTAGATCTTCTCAGGAAAACTCCTTCGCTTTTTATCGCATAACATTCGTTGGCACCTATACCGCAGGACTTTTCAGGGAGGTGTTCGCTCAGCAGTCTAAAACGGGACTTCTTTCAGAATCGGAACGGGTCGCTGAACTCTACGCACGTATGTTGCGTGAAGCAGTTGAAAGCAGACCCTACCATGAGGATTTATTGATTCAATATGTTCCTGTTCTTCTGACAACCATCCGGCAGGGAATGCAGGCCCGGGGGTTGCCGACCCGGGCGCAGGAGTTGTGGCTGAAAGCGAAAGCAACTATGGACGCGGAGTTCATCGAGGGAATATCCGTTGCGGATGTTGCTGCGAACTGTCATTGCTCGACTGAACACCTCAGCCGGAGCTGCCGAAAATTAAATGTCCCCACGCCATCAGAATATCTTATAAAGTTGCGGATGAACCATGCTGCTCAGCTGTTGCGTCTGAAGCAGGATAAACTTGCCGTGGTCGCCGAACAGTGCGGCTATGCCAACGAGTATGCTTTTTCCAAAGCATTCAGGCGTTACTTCGGCCGCAGTCCGGGCGCCTGGCGGATTGATAACTGAATTATTATACTTGTCAAAAAAGCCGCATAGCGGCGTCAGGTTGTAGCGGTGGGCGTGAGCCCACGGAACACGGATTTGTATTGATATACAGCCGCATAGTGGCGATAGAGCCGGTTGCCAGCACTTTACGAGACAAGGCAACTTCATTGAGGCCGTAGCTTGGTGATGGCGCTGAATGCAACGTCGGGATCGCGTTGGCACTGTTCCTGTATTGCAGGCCATGACTGGTCAGGAAAGACGTTGGCCTTGATTGCAATGAGACAGACCCTCAGTCCCGCCAGTGCGCAGTTGAGATCAAAGGGCAGCTTATGTAAGGCGGCCGCTCCAAAACGGAGCCGCGTGCTTTAGCCGCGGTTCTACGCCGGATCAGCCGCCCCGAACGCTCCAACCATACGTGACGGCGGCTGAAGCGCGCCGCTCCTTGAAGCCACCCCCCAGATTCCAACTCAACACCCCCATCCGTGCCCATCCGTGCATACCTGAAATCCGTGGTTTAAAAGAAAAATTCCGGGAGAAAAATTCCGGGACACCCAAAAATTCCGGGAAAATTCCGAGACACCCGAAAATTCCGGGAAACCCATGATTCCCTGAGAATGAGTTCCTTCGGCAGGCCCCTTGTATCCAGTCGCTTTCGGAACAGGCTGGACGGGATTTCTCCTGGGTGTCCCAAACCTCTTAGGATTTCTCCTGGGTGTCCCAAACCTCTTATCCCAAACCGCTTATCCCAAACCTCTTCTATCCAAGCATGCGGATGAAGCGTCGGCTGGTTACGTGGTCTGCCGATGCCCCCGCCCCGCCAAACTCACCGATCAGGTCACCGCCATTCCATGGTGGATGCTTTGAACAGGCGATGCATCGCGCGTTCAGACATACATTCCGAAGTTCTGCCGGTGGACAAGATGCACCTCCGACTCCGGATAGGTTCGCTGCCACCCGAGCGGAACCTTGAAAGACCGCTTCTCCCACTTGCACTCGAACGCCTCCAGTCCGCCGTCCTCCCGTGTTTCGACCCAATCGATCTCCTGTTGATCGTGTGTGCGCCAAAAGTAGCCTGTTCGGCCCAGGCCGCCATAGTCGTTTAGCCGAACCCGCTCGTTGATGAAAAAATTCTCCCACAAATCGCCCCGATCAGCCCGCAGACGCAAGGGCTGAAACTGATCGAGAACCGCATTCCGAATGCCGAGATCAGCAAAAAAATAGCGCGCGCTTTTCGTCACCTCCTTGCGCAGATTGCGCGAAAACCCGCCCACCCGGTAGAGCACGAAGCATTTTTCCAGCAACTCAAGATAACGCTCCACTGTGGCGCGGTGCATCTGCAAAGCGTTGCCAAGCTCGGTCAGCGATACCTCTTTGCCAATCTGATGGGCGATCAACACGAGAAGATCCCGCAACTTACGGGGATTGCGCAACTGCTCGAAAGCGAGAATATCCCGAAACAAATAATCTTCCGTCAGCTGTTTCAAA
>JBKGYB010000072.1:0-8533 GCA_046546295.1 Opitutales bacterium
CGATTTTATCCGCGCCAGGTATAGGCATGGCACAGAGCGACCGCTGCCGCATCGGATTCATCATGCCGCAGCTCAAGATCCGTCCCGGTCAGGCTTAATATCGTTCGGGCCACCTGCGCCTTGCTCGCCCGACCGGCGCCCACCACCGCTTGTTTGACGCGCAATGGCGCATATTCAAAGACCGGCAGGCCGCGCATCGCGGCCGCCGCGATCGCCGCCCCGCGAGCCGCGCCCAGTATTTGCGCGGTCTGAAAGTTTTGCACATAGATGCTTTGTTCCACCGCCACATGGGTGATCGCATGCTGGTTCAAATAGTCCTCCACCTGGTTGCCGATCGCTCCCAGACAGTCCGCCATCGAGAGCCCGCGTTTCAATTTCAGGGTCGAAGTTTCAAAGAGACGGGGCCGGCGCGTGGCGGGGTCGTATTCGAGGACCGCGAACCCACTGCCCCGCAGGCTCGGATCAATCCCCAACACTCGTCCGTTGAAACGCGTAATGGCTTGTGATGCTTGGGGCGCGCTCGCTCTGCCCCGCGTTGCTCCACGCGACAAATGCTCCGCCCAAAGTTTTCGTGTGGATTTTCGCGCCATGGTTATCCGATTTAAGGCAGAATAAGTTTTAAGCCGCCAAACACAACAAAGACCCAGACCAAAGTTTCAAAGACCCGCTGGTTGATAAATTTCACCAGAAAAGGCGCCACCGCCGCCCCAAACACGGCATACACCATGAAAGCCGCGCTGAACCGCAGCGAAGCGCCGTCAATGATACCTGCATCCATCATGAACGGAACCTTGAAACAGTTGACCAACAGGAAAAACCAGGCGGAGGTGCCAATATAGGCATATTTCGGGAGCCCGGAGGCGATAAAATAAAGCGCGGCCACCGGTCCGGCGGCATTCGCCACCATGGTCGCGAAGCCCCCCATTACACCAGTGGCCCCGACAAAAGCCGGATGATGGGGCAGCACGTCTTCCTCTGAACGGCCCCGCCGCATCCAGCGACGCAAAAAGTGCACCGCAGTCATGAAAAGCAGGATGCTCCCGATAAGCATGCGGACGTCCCGGTCGTTTACATGATGAAAAACCGCGTAGCCCAGCAACACACCGAGCACGGTCCAGGGAGCCAGCTTGCCAATGTGCCCCCATAATGCGTGCCGCCGATAAACCGTCACCGCAATGATATCGGCGGAAATCAGAATCGGGAGCAACACCCCGACGGAATCTTTGGCGGGCAGGGCCAGCGCCATGAGCACGACCGTCAGGTTGCCCACGCCGGGCAGTCCGCCCTTCGCAATGCCAACAAGCAAAGCACCCGTGGCAATCAGTGCATATTGCCAAATCTCTATTCCGTCCATTCAGGCTAGCCTTGCATTGCGGTTCGTCATGGCAAGAGTGCTTCTCATGCGCTGGAAATGTATTTGCGCCTATGACGGCACTGATTTTGAAGGTTGGCAACGCCAACCGCACGGTAAATCCGTCCAGAATACGATTGAGGCCGCCCTGTCGCGTATCCTCAACGACGAGACGTTGATTTACGGGAGCGGGCGGACCGACGGGGGCGTGCATGCCCGCGGACAATGCTTCCACTTTGACGCCTGCTGGCCCCACTCCCCGGACAAACTTGTCCGGGCCCTGCACGCCGACCTGCCCCTCAGCATTCAGATCCGCTCGGCGCGGCAGGTATCCGCGGACTTCCATGCCCGGCATTCAGCCCTCGGCAAGCGCTACATCTACCGCTATTACCTCGGACGCGCGAACCCGCTGCAAGTCCGCTACCTCTGGCCCTGTCGTTCCGTCCCCCTCGACTTCCCGGCCATGCGGGAAGCCGCTTCACGCCTGACCGGGACCCACGATTTCAGCGCGTTCGGCACCGGTCTCGGTCAGGGGGGCGATCCAAATCCCGTAAAAACCGTCCACCGCCTGGAGCTGCGCAAGCACGGCAATTACATCACGCTGACAACCGAAGGTTCCGGCTACCTCTACCGAATGGTTCGCGGCTTCGCCGGCGCACTGTATAGTGTGGGACGCGGCCGGCTGGATCCGGACGCCATAAGCGCGATCCTGGAGGCCCGCCAAAGGACGCACCAAATTGTTACCGCGCCGGCGAGGGGCCTCTGCCTGGACCGTGTTTTTTATTAGCTTCTCCCGAATTAAAATGCGCATGACATGAAAATACGCGGATTTGCCAAACAGGCCTTGAAAGCCACCTTTGATGTCGTCTTTCCCCGTCATTGTGTCCATTGCCACGCCCCTGTCGAACCGCCTTCGCCCTACGACTTTCTCTGTGCCCACTGCGCCCGGGAGCTTTTCCTCGCCCGTCCCCCCGCCTGTAATATCTGCGGGCACCCCTTCTTCGGGATGCTTGCCGGCCCGAAACGCTGCCCGCATTGCGAAGAGCTGGATCCCGCCTTCGACGAAGGGAAAACCCTGTTTTTGGCAAAGGGCCCGGGCCGCAGCCTGCTCCATGAATTAAAATACCGCGCCGGGTTTTATGTACTCAACGATATCCGAACCATGGTGTTGGCCTCGCCTCATTACCGGCGCTTCCTCGCCGGCGCCCGCATTATTCCCGTTCCGCTGCACCCCGTAAAAGAACGGGAACGCGGATTCAACCAGAGCGACAAAATCGCCGCCCTACTGGCTTCCTGCATCCCGGGGGCACAAGTCGAGCATCTTCTTTCGCGTCAGGTTTTTACACGTACACAGACACAATTAAACCGCGCGGATCGTGACAAAAACGTGAAAAATGCCTTTGCCATGGCCCCGGATTCCGTTGTAATCCGAGAGTGTCAATATATACTTGTGGACGATGTGTTTACAACCGGCTCAACACTCAACGCCTGTGCCGGCGTGCTTGGAGAGGCGGGCGCTTTACACCTGAAAGTGGCCACGCTTGGCCACGGTTGAAAACAAACATCGCCCACTATCCCTTTCATCTTTAAACCGCTACAGTCATGGCCCTTTTCGGAAAACCGCAATATTCAACCGTCACCGTTAAAAAAAAGGACATTCCCAAGGATCTTTGGACGAAGTGCCCCAAGACAGGGGAAATCATTTACAACCGGGTCCTCAAGGAAAACCTGATGGTCGTGCCCAACAGCGGATACCACTTCCCATTGGACGGACGGACCCGCATCGCCTCGCTCCTCGACGAAGACTCCTTTGAGGAAATGGACACCGGCGTCGGTTCCATGGATCCCCTTGAATTCAACGCCACCTCTTCCTATCCCGAAAAGTTGAAAGCCAATCAGGAAAAAACCAGCGAAACCGACACCGTGATCACCGGGGTGGGCACAATGGACGGGACGCCTCTCAGTTTCGCCGTCATGGACTTCCGTTTCATGGCCGCAAGCATGGGATCGGCCGCCGGCGAAAAAATCACCCGGGCACTCGAACGCGGCTTGGAACGCGGCATACCCGTGGTCATTGTCGCAGCCTCCGGCGGCGCACGCATGCAGGAAGGCATACTCAGCCTCATGCAGATGGCCAAGACCAGCGCGGCTGCAGCACGCCTTAGCGAAGCGGGTCTGCCCTTTATTTCCATTCTTACCAATCCGACAATGGCCGGCGTCATGGCGAGTTTCGCCTCCCTGGGGGACGTCATTCTGGCAGAACCCGAAGCCCTGATCGGATTTGCCGGGCCGCGCGTCATTAAAGAAACAACCCAGAAAGATCTGCCGGATGATTTCCAAACTTCGGAATTCCTCCTGGAACACGGACTTATCGACAGGATTGTGCACAGGGGCGAGTTGCGCGGACAAGTGGCCACGCTTCTCAAAACCCTCTACCGGCCGGAGCGGGCGAAATCAAGCTGATCGGGATGTCCCAACCAATGGATTATCCCGCCACCCGCGACTACCTCTACTCGCTGAAAAACAGGGGCGCGAAGTATGGCATCGACCGTATGCGCCTGTTCGTCGACGCGCTGGGACATCCGGAACGCAACTTTCCCTGTATCCACGTAGCCGGCACTAATGGCAAAGGTTCCGTCTGCGCCATGCTTGAAAGCATTTACCGCGCACACGGGTATAAGACCGGCCTCTATACCTCGCCGCATCTGGTCCATCAAGGCGAACGCGTACAGGTCGACCGCCACATGCTGGATGCCGATTCGATCGTCGAGTATACGGAGCGTCTCCGCCCTGCGGCGGAAGCAATAGCTGAGGGCAACCCGGACGACCACCCCACCTTTTTCGAATTCATGACCGCAATGGCCTTTCTGCGCTTTGCGGAAGCCGATGTGGACATCGCACTGATTGAAACCGGTCTCGGCGGACGTCTGGATGCCACCAATGTCATCACTCCGGAACTCGCCATCATCACCTCCATCAGCTTGGACCACACCGAATTTCTCGGCGACACCCTGGAAGCCATCGCAACGGAAAAAGCAGGCATCCTGAAGCCGGGCAAGCCTGTCCTGTTGGGACAAATTCCGGCGCCTGCCGAAGCAACCATTCGAACTATTGCGCTTCAGCGCGATTGCCCGGTGTATTCCGTGCGGGAACGTTTTACCGATCCGGAAAATGACCTGCCCGCAACCAATTTGTCCGGGATTTTCCAGCGCTGGAACGCGGGCATCGCGCTCTATGCCGCCGAAATTCTGCGCGACCGGTTCCCGATGAAGCGGAAAACACTCACGGAGGCCTTGGAAAAAGTCGACTGGATGGGCCGCTGGCAACGCATCAAGCTCGAAGACCGAACGGTTATTCTGGACGCGACCCATAACCCCGAAGGCCGCGCGATGCTGGATGCGAATCTCACGCAATTGAGTGCGGAAACGGGGGCTCGCCCCATCATTGTGGCCGGCACACTTGGAGAAGACCGAGCGCAAAGCCTCATTCCCCTGGCAGCGGGCCACGCAGGGGCGCTCTATCTCGTCTGTCCGAACCAGCCACGTGCTACAGGCACCGAACAACTCGCGCGCTTTATTCCGGAGGACCAAAAGGAGCTCCCGCTGTATCACTCCAGCGTCGATGCGCTCTTCCCTTCTCCCGGCGTGTGCAAGGTCGGGCAAGCGGGCGACACGGTCGTCGTGACCGGTTCGATTTACCTGGTCGGAGAAGTCCTTGAACGACTGACCGCCACGCATCCGGTCGGGGACGACGAACTGCAAGACCTGCCCTGACTGCACGGCGTCCTGATTCCCCTTCCAGTCCATGACATTTTCATTTGGCGGCTGAAAGCCGCATGAAAATGCATTTGAGATCAAAAATTTGAGATTTAAGACTGGGCTTTGGGGACCAATAACTTGCAAATATAAATAAAAACACCGTGCCTTCCAGCCCTCAAACCAAGCTTCGCCGTTGCGAAATGCGGCACATATCTTACAACAAAAGTCATGCCCGCACCCGAGCTTCAACTTCTCCTGGATCTCGGCCTGATCGTTATAATGGCCGCCGCTTGCACCTTTCTCGGCAAACTTGTTAAGATGCCCTCGATCGTGGCGTACATTTTCGCCGGCATTCTTCTCGGTCCTGTTTTCCATCTCATCGAACTGGACCACTCCCTCGATCTCATCGCCGAACTCGGCATCGCCCTACTGCTCTTCCTCGTCGGCCTCGAACTCAGTTTCGCAAAAATCCGCGACGTCGGGCGGGTCGCCCTCTTCGCGGGCGTAGGACAGGTGATTTTCACCGCTGCAATCGGCTTTTTTATTTGCCTGTTGCTGGGCTTTGCGCCTTTACCCTCCGTCTTTCTGGCCGTCGCCCTGACCTTCAGCAGTACGGTCGTGGTAGTCAAACTGCTCGACCAGAAGGGGCACTTGGACCGCCTCTACGGGCGTATCGCGGTTGGTATTTTCCTCGTACAGGACATCGTCGTTATCGCCGTGCTCACGGTGCTCACCGGCCTGGAAACGGGCGGCGCCGACGCCTTTGCCCTGCTCCCCGCGCTCGCCGGCATTGGCAAGGCGACCGCCGCGATGGCGCTGCTTCTGGCCTTCGTGCTTTTGGCCGCCCGCTACCTCCTACCCCGCCCCTTTGCCTGGGCCGCCCGAAGTCCGGACACCAGCTTCATCTGGGCCCTGTTTTGGTGTTTCCTCGTTGTCGGCATAGCCGACCGCCTGGACCTCTCGCTGGAAATCGGCGCCTTCCTCGCCGGCATTGCCCTCGCGCAGTTGCCCTACAATGACGACTTGCGCAGGCGGCTGCACCCGCTCATGAATTTTTTCGTCGCCGTCTTCTTCGTCGCCCTCGGCGTGCGCATGGACCTCGGCGCCGCCCAAGAAGGCTGGCAGACCGCTCTAATCCTTTCCCTGTTCGTTCTCATCGGCAATCCGATCATTTTCCTGCTTATCATCACGCGGATGGGCTACGGAGAACGCACCGCTTTCAACACCAGTGTCACCGTCGCGCAAATCAGTGAATTCTCTTTTATCTTCGCTGCCATGGGGGTTTCCACGGGCCTAATCGGGTCCGAGCTGCTCTCTATCGTCGCCGTCGTCGGCATCGTGACCATTGCCGCATCCTCCTATATGATCCTCTATACCGACGCGCTTTACCGCTTCTGCACGCGTTTCGGATTGCTTCGTCCATTCCGGGCGCCCCCCGAGCCGGAGGAGGATGAAAGCGGCCCCCGCTCCGGTCACATCATCGTTGTCGGCATGAATACCCTTGGTCGAAACATTGTCCGGCAACTTGCCCGCAAGGGCCTCCAAATTCTTGCCGTCGACACGGATCCCGAAAAACTTCGCGGCTTGGCCCCTGCGGAAACCGTGATCGGTAATGTGGAATACCAGTCAATGGTTCAGGAAATCGGATTAAATAACGCGCGCCTAGTGATTTCCGCTCTACAGATAGAAGACACGAATCATTTGCTCGCCTACCGTTGCCGCGCCGCCGGCGTGCCCTGCGCGATCCATGCTTTCGACCTCTCCGTAATAGACGACCTGCTCGACCTGGAAACGAACTTCCTGCTCATGCCCGCTTTGGACGGAATACTCGAACAAAAAAGACTCCTGCAAGAGGAAGGAGTGATCGAAGCATGACCGACGTAACCCTTCTTCTGCTTGCGGCGGCGGCTGCTTTTGGGCTGGCCAAACTCGTGCGCCTGCCCGTTATCCCGCTTCTCATGCTCTCTGGCGCGGGGCTTCGTGCCGCTGCAACCGCTTACGATATCGAAATTCCGGAAGCCTTGCTCCGTGAAATGATTGAGATCGGACTGGCCGTCCTGGTCTTTGCGGCTGGCGTCGAACTCAGTCCCCGGCGCATGGCCGGGCGCACCCGCCCCATTCTGATCGTCGCCGTTCTCCAGTTTTTTTCGCTCGGAGCGGCAGGCATCGGCGCCGCATTCCTGCTGGGCTACGACCTGACCTCCGCTTTTTATCTCGGCTGCGCGCTGTCAGCCAGCTCCACACTTGTCGTAGTCCGGCACCTGCAGCAAAGGCGTCAAATGTTCGAACCCTACGGACGTTTTGTCCTTGGGGTCCTCCTCCTGCAGGATGTATTCATTATTCTCCTTTTGGTCGCTCTGCTTCGTTTACCCGACGGCCCCGCGGCCGGTCTGCTTGATATCGGGAAAGCCCTGGGGCTTGGTCTGATCGCGCTCGCGCTTCATAAATGGGCGGTTCCTTTCATCACCCGGAAAATGCGCCTGGACGACGAAGAACTCATGCTCGGAGCGCTCAGCATGTTATTCGCGTTTTCAGGCATAGCGCACCTGCTTGGACTTCCCTTCCTCGTCGGAGCCTTTCTGGCGGGCTTCGTCCTTTCCGCATTCCCAATGAACGGACTTGTGCGCGGCATGCTCGGGTCGCTCTCCGGATTTTTCCTCGCGCTCTTTTTTATCGGCGTCGGCGCTGCTTTAACGATCCCTGACACCGGGCTGCTCCTGCACGCCGTCATTTTCATCGTGGTGCTCATAGCCGTAACAGTGCCCTTGGTATCGATTGTCGCCGAATTAACGGGCTATTCCACCCGAGCCTCCATTGAAGGCGGCCTCCTGCTTTCGCAAACAAGTGAATTCTCCCTCCTGCTCGCGCTTGCAGGCGTGGCATCCGGGCAAATCGGTCAGGACCTGTTCACCCTCATCGCTTTGATCACAGTCAGCACGATGACCCTTACACCCTTTCTCGCGCGCGAGCCCACAGCATGGGCGCTCATGAAAATCCACCCCCGCTACCGGCGGGGCGAATTTCTCGCCATCAACCTGACCGACCATGCCGTCCTGCTCGGTTATGGGCGGGCGGGACACCGCACCTTGGAGCTGCTGCGGGAGCACGGACTGGAAGTTGTGGTCGTCGACGACGACGCAGCCGTCATCCGGGAACTCATCGCTCATAATATTCCCTGCATTCAAGGCGACGGCTCGGATCCCCGGATTCTTGAGCAAGCCAACGCCCACCACGCGCGAGTCGTGCTTTGCTCCATGCGGCGCACACGCGACGCGCAATCAGCGCTGCAGCATCTCCGTCACAGTCGTCCGAAGGTGTTGGTCCGTACATTTGAACAAGACGAGACCGACCTCGTGCAGTCGCTGGGCGGCATTCCGGTAAAAAGCGCCGAGGCCTCCGCCGACTCCTTTATCAAATGGTTGGA